>JALZHR010000070.1 GCA_030860665.1 Acidobacteriota bacterium | reverse complement strand
CTGCCAGTAGACGACCGAATCGACGTTTATCGTCACGTTGTCGCGCGTAATCACGGGTTGCGGCGGAAGGTCTATAAACTGCTCGCGCAAATCAATCGAGGTTAGACCGGGACGCACGCTCGACCAGTAAACGCCGCGCGGCGACTCGAAAAACGGCACGATGATGTTCAAGCCGCTCTGCGCGACGCGGTTAAAGCGTCCGAGCCGCTCAATCAGCAGGACGGTCGATTGCGGCACGATTTTTATCGTTTTCCAGGCGACGACCAGCAGCGCGATGCCGATAATGAGAAAGAAAATCCCGAACCCGTATTCCATTACTGACCTCCAAAGATTCTGCCGCCTTGAACGACGGACGGATAAGCAGGCGATTCAGAGATAATCATATAGCAAACCCGATTTTATTTAAAAGGACGCCGCAATTTTGCGGAACAAAAAAAAAGTTTTCGTCGTTGATACCATTGCCGAAGTTTTTACGCTTTAACCAGTGGAGGCGATAAAACGCCGATGATATTAAAAGTTATTTCAAAACCGAACCGGAACGCGAAAAGCCGCAGTTATCAAATCTTTATCCACTTTTATCCGCATTTATCCGCTTGATTCATTCCTATAAACTTTTCGCGTTCCGGCTCTTTTTTTTACTGAGAACCGTAAATAGCGGTCAGCCGTCAGCTATCAGCCGTCAGCTTTTAATTCTGAATTACCAACTATCAGTTATTCCTTATCACTTTTCACTTTTCACTTTTCACTTCTCAGTTCCCGACTTTTTCATTTAAAAGCTACAAACAAAAAGTTTTTCGTCGTATAATCCAGAAAATATGACCGTTAAACTTTCCGATATTCAGGACGCCCGCAAAATTCTGCAGGGCATTATCATCCCGACGCCGATTCTCTCGGACGAAAGGCTCTCTAAAGAAATCGGCGCGCGCGCCTTTCTGAAAGCCGAATGTCTCCAGCGCAGCGGCTCTTTTAAGGTGCGCGGCGCGTACAACAAAATTTCGCGGCTTTCCAAGGACGAGAAAAAACGCGGCGTCGTGACCGCCAGCGCGGGAAATCACGCGCAGGGCGTCGCGCTGGCGGCGCGGCTGCACAACATCAAGGCGACGATTGTCCTGCCGGAATTCGCGCCGCTGACGAAGGTCATCGCCACGCGGGCGCAGGGCGCGGACGTTGTTTTAAAAGGCGCGAGCTTTGACGAAGCGGTCGCCCATTCGCGTCAGCTTCAGGAAAAACACGGCTACATTTACGTTCACGCCTTCGACGACGAGCTGGTCATCGCCGGGCAGGGCACAATCGGCTGGGAAATCGTCGAAGATTTGCCCGAGGCGACCGTCGTCGTCGTTCCAATCGGCGGCGGCGGCATCATTTCGGGCATCGCGCTCGCCGCGAAAAATCTTTTGCCGAACGTGCGCGTCATCGGCGTGCAGGCGGAAAACGTCGCGCCCGTCAACAAATCTCTGAAAGAAGGAAAAGCCGTCGAGGTCGAAGCCTCTATGACGACCATCGCCGACGGCATCGCCGTCAAGCGCCCGGGCGAAAAAACGCTGGCGATTATCCGCGAATATGTCGATGAAGTCGTAGAGGTTTCCGAAGAGGAAATCGCGCGCGGGATTTTTCACTGCGTCCAGAACACTCGCCTCGTCGTCGAAGGCGCGGGCGCGGCGGGCGTGGCGGCGCTGCTCGCCAAAAAAGTCAAAGTCAAGCCGGACGACACGGTCTGCACGGTTCTATGCGGCGGCAACATCGACGGCAACCTTTTGGCGCGCGTGCTTGAACAGGTGATGGTCAGGCAGGGTCGCTACGTCATCCTGAAGCTGCTCGTCCTCGACCGCCCGGGAATGCTCGCCGCGCTGCTGAACCACGTCGCCGAAACCGGCGCAAACGTCGTCGAGGTCTTTCACCGCCGCGCGATGTGGCTCGCGCCTTTAGGCAGAGTCGGCATCGAGATGCTGCTCGAAGTCCGCGACGAAAAACACGGGCGCGAAGTCCACAAACACCTCGAAAAATGCGGCTACCACGTCGAGCGCGAAGGCATCGGCGACTGGGAAGAGTAATTCAGGGATGCGGGCGAAGGAATAAAGGGTGAAGGAAACCATAACGACGTCCTTTCGGGCGCGGCTAGGTTGATTCTTGGCAAAAACTATTAGTTCATTATAAGTGCATAACGATAAAATAAGTAAAGTATGAGCAGGGGATTTGTTAAAGAAGGCGATCAGGAAGAAATTCCTATTTTAACGCCCAGAGCTTACTTGCCTGACGGCGTGACCAACTACGTTACTCAGGTTGGTATGGATGAGCTTTTGGACGAAAAACAGATGCTCCTCAACGAGATAGAGAATCTGAATATAACTAATGAAAATGAAAGACGGATTGCATCGAATCATTTAAACGCGAAATTGAAGTTGTTGAATGAAAGAATTCATACTGCGGAAATAATAGACTTAGAGAAACAATCACCGGACAAAGTATGGTTTGGCGCAACGGTAACACTCAAGACGGATAACGAAACAAAACTTCAAAAATATCAAATCGTCGGTGTCGATGAAGCTGATGTGTCTCGAGGAAAAATTTCATTTATTTCTCCAATTGCCAAAATATTGATGGGTAAGGAAGTTGGTGAAACAGCAGTATTAAAACTTGCAAATGGAAACAAGACGTATGAAATTATAGAAATCGTCTATTAAAGTCCGGTTCCGAACCGTGTCCGAAACGCCGAGTTTAGAGACAATAAAATAGTGATAAAATCTGTTTCATAAACCACCCTTTTTGAGACAAGTTATGTAATTTTTTTCCTGCCCTGGTTTCGTTACACATTATCTTCAATATTTTGAGTGAAAGATATTGGGTAAACATATTTAACGGCTTTGCACCAAAACTGCTTATTCAGGATTTTTGCACCAGAAGTATAAAAAAGGCGGAAGTCCGCGCGTCAAAAACGGAAAATGGAAAACGGAAAACGGAGAGTGAAGAAAGCGTTTTCCTTTTTCCGTTTTCCGTTTTCCGATGATTCCGCGCAAGCTTCCGTCTTTTTTATCTTCTTTGCAAATCTTCGGTGTAAAGCTCGCGGTAGATGCGGTAGTTGTTCATTACCTTGTAGACGTAGTTTTTCGATTCGGAGAAGCCGACTTCGGAGGAGAAGATTCCGGCTTCTTTGGGTTTGCTGCGGTTGAGCCAGCGGGCGGCGTTGTCTTCGCCGCCGTTGTAGCTGGCGGCGACGGCTTCGTAAAGGTTGCCGAATTCTTTTAAAAGCTCGTCGATGTAGACGCTGGCGATGGCGATGTTCACGTCGGGGCGATACAAATCTTCGGCTTGCAGGTTGGGAAAACCGGCTTGCTTGTTGTATTTCAGGGCGGTGTCGAAGACGAGCTGCAATAAGCCGCGAGCCGCCGCCGGGGATTTGGCGTTGGCGCGGAAACTGCTTTCCTGCTTCATAATCGCCAGCATAAAGCGCGGGTCGATGCCGCGCGGGCGGGCATAGCGCAACAGTTCCGTGCGATACGGCGCGGGAAAATCCTTAATCAGCGACGCGGAGACGCTTGCGGTTTTCGTGACGCGCGGCGCGGACGGGCTTAAGGCTTTTAATCTCTCGGTCGCCAAGCCGCCGTAATACGAATTCAGCGTGTCGGGAATCGACGAGTAAACGGCGACCGCTTCGGCGCGCCTTCCGGCTTTTTCCAGCGCGAAGGCTTTCAGATAATTCGCCTCGTCAAGACTGGTCATCGAGCCGCGAAAGTTTCCCAAATCGCGCAGCGTATCAGCCGCCAGAATCGCTTTATTCCAGTCGCCGCGATGAATTTCCATCCGCAGGCGCGCGTGCAGAGCGTTCGTTTCGGTCGGCTTTCCCATAAAACGCTGGCGGGCTTTTTCGACCCACGCGTTCGCCTCGTCGTAGCGCTTCGCCTCGCGCAGCGAGTCGATGATGTTCAGAAAGGAGCTTTCGATTTTTTCGCCCGTCGGGAACATCACCGTGTATTGCTCGTAGGTTTTCACCGCCTCGCCGTGCTTGCTCATCCGCACGTAGGACGCGCCCTTGAACGCCAAGCCTTCGCGCCCTTCCTTCGTGTTCAGATAATCTCTGGTGAGCGTATCGAAATGAGCGACCGCCTTTTCGTATTGACGCTCCCACATATAGGAGCGGGCGATGCCGAAAAGCGCTTTCGGCACTAAAACGGTGTCCGCGCGGTAGTGGTCGAGAATTTTCTGCCAGTGCTCGCGGGCTTCCTTAAAATAGCGGTTCGTCGAGTAAACGTCGGCGCGATAGTTGTGTTCTTCGGCGGTCAGCGTTTGCAGCCTGCCGGAGACGTCGCGGCTGGTGCGGTCCTGCTCGCGGACTTTGGCGAGCGTCGCGTCGTTGTAAACCTGCGCCGGTAAATTAAGCGAGAAAACGAAAACGATGATGATTGCTAAAATTAAATTTTTCATGATTCGGATAAAGCGGAAACTCAATTAAGGGAGATATAGAATAACCGATTTGCGCGCGCGGGCAAAGGCAACCGTTCGATAAACAACCCCCAGCCGAGCGCCCGCGAGACGAATCAGCCACACTCTAGGATTCCGTTTGACCCGTTCCGGGTTTTATGATTTTTTTTAGATTTACGTTTTATTTTGTCGGGAAGATGTTCTGGAAACGGAAAACGGAAAACGGAAAATGAAGGAAGTGTTCCCGTTTTCCGTTTTCCATTATCCGTTTTCCGCCGCTTCCTCGCTCCAGGCGCGCAGGGCGATGACGGAACAGATAAAACCGGCTGACTCCGCCGCGAGGCGAATGCGGTTGCCGAATTTCCACGTCTCGACGCGCGACACGATTTCGGCGGCGGGCAGCGTGGCGGCTTCGGCGGAAATGCCGCCGATAAGCGGCGCGAGATACAAAATCACCGACAGGCAGACGCCGAAACCGATTATCGCCGCCAGCGCGAGCCACTTGCGCGACCGCCGCGCCCAGCGCCAGCCCGCGATTGCCGCCGCCAGCGAAACCAGAAAAATCAAGGGATTGAGCGGGAAAAAGAACGGCAAGCCGCCTGCCGCCGCCGGAATCGCGTTGTAGGCGATGATTGATTCGGGCGGCGTCGAGAGCCATTTCGGAATCACGCGGGCTTCGTTGAAATACTGCCCGCCGAACCACGTTCCCCACAAGAACGCCGAAGTTATTAAAAGAAATGCCGCGATTTGTTTTCTCATTCGCCCGTCTCACGCTCCGGTTTTTATTCAGCGCAGCGCGACTTCGCGCAGCATCGTGCCGAACTGGCTGTCGTTCAGCGTGATTATCATTTGCAGCATCCAGATAAGCCCGCCGACCACGGCGAGAATCAGGATGTTTGCCAGCACGATCGCGACCGCAAACGCCGCTTCGCTTTCTTCAATCGGTTTCTCGGATTTTTCTCTCATCTCTAATTTCTCCTTTTTCAGCTTTTGGGAATTTAACTTCTCGCTTTCCTCGCGTTTTCGGATTCACCCCGCGTCCTGCCGGATGAATCTCCGCTCGGTCGATAAGTCGCCTCTATAAATTAACGCGACGCCGAAAAACGAATCCGCTCATAATTTTTTTTCACAAAAAGACGAAAAAGCAGCTTTGAAAGGCGAAAGAATGAGGGCAAAAGGCAAAAGGCAAAAGGTAAAAGGAAAAAAGAAAAAGGCGAAAGCACAAAGATTAACTCTTTGTTTTACTTTCGCCTTTATCCTTTCGCCTTTATCCTTTAGTTTAGTTCGCCGGGCAGCTTAGCTGCGAATTGAAGGGCGCGAACATTCCCGAAGGATTATTTCGCCAAGCCCAGACGTGCAGGGTGTATGCGCCGAGATTCTGGTCGTAGTGAAATTCCTGTCCGAAAAGCGTCGGCGCGGGCGAGGCGGGCGACGCAAAACGCACGTATTCGAGTCCGACCAGGTGCAGCTTGCCGTTTCGGTCGGGCAGATAAAGCAGCACTTCCGGCTCGGCGGCGTCTAGATTCGGATTTCCGGCGCGCTGGAAATTAACGTAGTGAAAGCCCATCGCGCCCAGCCCGGGAACTTCCACGCACGGGCTGACCTGCACGAAGCCGTCCTCGACCGCCTTATCGAAATTATGATATTTGGCGGTCGCCGCGCGCGCCGCCGCCAGCGATTTGCGGCAGTCGCGATTGCATCCGGCGGCTTCGTCGTCGCCGTCGTGCGCCGCCAGCGTCGTCGCTCCGCCGAGATTCAGCGCCAGAAATGCGATTGCTGCGAACAGGCTCGCAAAAAAGATTGAACGGGTTAAGAATTTTCCGGTTTTTTGATTTTTCATTTTTCTTCTCCTTATTTTTTCTTTTGAAATTACAGGCTGCCGGTTTAAGCGCAGGATTCTGCGGCTTGACTCAAATTCAGCCTTTGATTATTAACGCGGCACGACGGCGCGAAAAAGCTCATTTTTTTTAATCATCGAAAACAATGCCGGAAGCGGGCGAGCGCGAAATGATGAACGCGGAACGATGAATTAAAACAAATGAGCGGAAACCGCAACGCGCCTCGCAGCATTCAACGATAAAAAACTGCGCCGACCGCGCACGGGTTTCGGTTTCGAGTTTCCAAAAAACGCTTGCAATTCCCCGCATTATTTCCGAAACTAAAAATAAACGTCTGCGTAACAATTACTAAGCCATTAATTTGTTCGGTTTCCCCCTGAGCGTTTTAGGTTTTGTGAACAATCTATTTTGAGGAGAAAAGCAAGCGTGTTATTACGTAAAACATTCGCTTTTATTATTGTCCTGGCGTGCTGTGCAGGATTTGTTTTCGCGCAGTCGAAATCGAAGCCCTCGGACAAGTTCCGGCAGCTGGAAGAAGATTTGCCGACGCCGAACGAATATCGCACGGCTTCGGGCGCGCCCGGGCATCGCTACTGGCAGCAGCGCGCCGATTACGTGATTGACGTCGAACTCGACGACGTCAACCAACGAATTATCGGCAAGGAAACCGTCACCTATAAAAATCTTTCGCCCGACACTTTGAATTACATCTGGCTGCAAATCGACCAGAATATTTTCGCTAAAGATTCGCTGGCGCAGAAGACTTCGACCGCGCCGGAGTTTCGCAATATGCCGCTCTCGCGCGTCGAACAGCTCGCCGCGCGCGAATACGAGGGGCGCGTGAATATCACCTCGGTGCGCGACGCGCGCGGGAATCCGCTGAAAAACACGCTGAACGAGACGATGCTGCGGATTGATTTGCCGACGCCGCTCGCGCCCGGCGGAACTTTCGTTTTCTCGGTTGACTGGAATTACAACATCAATAACGGCGCGCTTTTCGGCGGGCGCACGTCTTACGAATATTTTCCCGAGGACAATAATTATCTCTACACCATCGCGCAATGGTTTCCGCGTCTGGCGGCGTATAACGACACGACCGGCTGGCAGCACAAGCAGTATCTTGGCTCGGGCGAATTCACTTTGGAATTCGGCGA
This sequence comes from Acidobacteriota bacterium, assembly GCA_030860665.1. Lineage (GTDB taxonomy): Bacteria > Acidobacteriota > Blastocatellia > Pyrinomonadales > Pyrinomonadaceae > JALZHR01. The sequence continues at coordinate 5,426 of JALZHR010000070.1, read as the reverse complement.
TTATCTGGTCAGAATCACCGTCCCGGACGACCACGTGGTCAGCGCGACCGGCGTTTTACAGAACCCGAACCAGGTTCTGAAACCCGCCTGGCGCGAGCGTCTGCGCCAAGCCGAAACCGCCCGCGAGCCGATATACATCGTCACCAAAGATGAAGCCGCCGCCAACGAAAAAGGCAGACCGGCGGGCAAGAAAACGTGGATTTACAAAGCGGACGAGGTGCGCGATTTCGCCTTCGCCTCGTCGCGCAAATTCATCTGGGACGCGCAGGGACACAACGTCGGCGGCAACAAGGTGATGGCGCAGTCGCTCTATCCGAAGGAAGCCAGCCCGCTCTGGGATAAATTCTCGACGCACGCGATTATTCACACCTTGAACGTCTATTCGCGCTACTCGTTCGATTACCCGTATCCGAGCGCGATTTCGGTCAGCAACCGGCACGTCGGCGGAATGGAATACCCGATGATTTGCTTTAACGGTCCACGCCCGAACCCGGACGGAACTTACTCGTCGCAGGCGAAATACGGCTTGATTTCGGTCGTCATCCACGAAGTCGGTCACAATTATTTTCCGATGATAGTCAATTCCGACGAGCGGCAGTGGACGTGGATGGACGAGGGGCTAAACACGTTTCTGCAATATCTGTCCGAGCAGGAATGGGAGCGAAATTACCCGTCGTGGCGCGGCGAGCCGAAGCTGATTACCGAATATATGATGTCGGAAAATCAAGTGCCGATTATGACCAACTCGGAATCGGTTTTGCAGTTCGGCAACAACGCCTACGGAAAGCCCGCGACCGCGCTCAACATCCTGCGCGAAACCGTGATGGGACGCGACCTTTTCGACTTTGCTTTCAAGGAATACTCGCGCCGCTGGAAATTCAAGCGACCGCAGCCGGCGGACTTTTTCCGCACGATGGAAGACGCTTCCGGCGTCGACCTCGACTGGTTCTGGCGCGGCTGGTTTTATTCGACCGACCACGTCGATATTTCCATCGAAAACGTCAGGCTTTTCCAGATGGACACGAAAAATCCGGAGGTCGAAAAAGAGCTTCAGCGCAAGCAGGCGAATGCCGAGCCGCGCACGCTCTCGCAGCAGCGCAATCAGGGCTTGCCCCTGCGCGTCGACCAGTATCCGTCCTTGAGAGATATGTATAACGACACGGAAAACAACCGTTTCCGCGTTACCGAGCAGGACCGCCAATCGTATCAGGCGTTTTATTCGACGCTGACCGATAAGGAAAAGGCGCTCTTAAACGGCAATTATCATTTCTACGTCGTCGATTTGAAAAACGTCGGCGGGCTGGTGATGCCGCTGATTTTCAAGGTCGAATATATGGACGGCACGAGCGAGGAAATTCGCGTGCCGGTCGAAATCTGGCGTTACAACAACTGGGAAGTTTCCAAGCTGATTGTGACGCGCAAGGAAGCGAAAGCCATCATTCTCGACCCGAATCTGGAAACGGCGGACGCGGATTTAAACAACAACTTTTTCCCGCGCCGCACTGTTCCGACTCGCTTCCAGATTTTCAAACAGGGTCAGCCGAACCGCGCGCAGACGAATACGCCGGGTGCGGCAAACGTGGCGGGCAGATGGAACATCGCCGTCGACGCGGGCGGGCAAACGCTCAGCGCCGTTTTGAATCTAACGCAGCAGGGAAACACGATTTCCGGCACAATCGAATCGCCGCAAGGCACGATTCAGATTACGAGCGGCACGATGGAAAACGGCAGGTTCACGCTGAAAACGACGACTCCGATTGAATTGACCTTTACCGGGCAGGCAAGCGGCAATCAAATCAGCGGCTCGGTGGTTTCGCCGCAGGGAACCGCGCCGTTCAGCGGCTCGAAGGCGAACTAAATCAGTGAAACCGGAAAACAGTGAAAAGTGAATAACTAAAAGTGAAAAGTTAAGGAAAATGAGAAAATTATTCAGACAGAAAAATCGGATTTTAAGATTCGCGGGCGTTCTGCTTGTTCTTTCACTTTTCACTTTTCACTTTTCGTTTTTTACTGTTTCCGCGCATCGTTATCACACGAGCCTGACGCGGATGGATTACAACGAGAAGGAAAAGCTGGTCGAAATCTCGGTTCAGCTTTTCACTCACGACCTCGTTCCGGCGCTCGAACGAAAAAACGGCGGGAAGCGCATCGACCTTGAAAAAACTCCCGATGTCGACAAGCTGATTCTGGCTTATTTAAACGAAAATTTCGTTTTCAAAAATAAAAACGGCGAGCCGCAGCCGCTCCGCTGGGTCGGAAAGGAAATGGAAGTCGACGCCGTCTGGATTTACGTCGAGATTTCTTCGCCGGAAAGCCCTTCGGGCGCGAATCTGCAAAACACCATTCTATTTGAGAGCTTTCCCGAACAGGTCAATCTGGTCATCATTCGTTTCGGCGGAAAAAAAGCCGACCTGATGTTTAAAGTCGGCGACAGGTTCAAGGAAATCAGGGAAAATCAGCCGAAGGAATAAAAAAACGCAAATTAAAAAAATAAAGAAGCTTTCCAAAACGGGAAGCTTCTTTATTTTTGAGAATGTATCTGATGAGGTTAACAGTTCTTCTCAAACACAGGCAGCAACCGACGAGCACTGCCTTTAACGGGGTTGTACTGTTAATGACATTTTCCGTCGATTCATTACATAATTTTTTCGGAAAAGTAAAAAAAGCGTCGAAAATGCAAAATGCAAAATGCAAAATATTCGGATTTAAGATTTAAGATTCAGGATTAAATTTCAGCTTCCATTTTGCACTTTGCATTTTGCATTTTGCATTGATTAAGCCGCCTCGTGTTAGAATTTTCACAAGGTCTAATCTTTATAAAATTCGGAGCGAGAAATGAAATTAGCATTAAACGGCGCGACGACGATGCACGCCGATTTGGAAACCGACGTCAGGGCGGCGAGCGCAGCCGGGTTCGATTTAATCGAAATCTGGGCGGCAAAGCTGCGCGAGTTTCTGAAAACCGGCACGGTCGCCGATTTGAAAAAGCTTTTGGAAGAAAACAACCTGAAACCGTATTCAATCAATTCCATCGAGCACATCACTTTCCGAACCGACGACGATTACGAAAAAATCAAAGCCGAAACCGAGGAGTTATCGCGCATCGCGGGCGCGCTCGACTGCCCGTTTATCGTCGTCGTGCCGGGAAAACTGCCCGAAAACGCGACCGAAGAGGAAATCGTTAACGAATCGGCGCGCGTCCTGAACGAGCTTGCCGACATCGCCGATAAATATAACGTTTCACTGGCTTTCGAGTTTTTAGGGCAAACCGACTGCTCGGTGCAGACGCTTGATTTGTGCAATGAAATCGTCGAGAAAGTAAATCGCCCGAGCGTCGGAAACGTCATCGACACGTTTCATTTCTACGCGGGCGGTTCGAGCTTTGAAGCGATTGAAAAAATGAAGCCGGAAAAGCTGTTCATCTTTCACATCAACGACGCCGAAGATTTGCCGAGAGAACAATTGACCGACGCGCATCGCCTGTATCCCGGCACGGGAATTCTGCCGATTCGCGAAATCAAGCGGCGATTCGATAAAATCGGCTATAACCGGATGGTTTCAATCGAGATTTTTCGTCCCGAATACTGGAACGAAGACCCGTTCGAGGTAGCGAAAAAAGCCAAAGAAGCGACGGAAAAAGTTCTGGGATTGGGCGAAAAAGGAGCAGCAGTCTAAAGCAATTCACCGCAGAGACGCGGAGATTTTTTAGAAAATGAAACCACAGATTTACACGGATAAACGCGGATAAGAGAGTGATTTATCCTGTCTATCCTGTCCATCCTGTTAAAATCTGCGTTTATCCGTGTAAATCTGTGGTTAATTTCCCTCTCTGTTCTCTGCGTTCTCTGCGGTTCAAAATATTTATGGATAAAGTAAAAATCGGAATCATCGGCGCGGGTTACATCGGCAACGTTCACGCGCGGATTCACTCGCGCGACGAGCGCGCGCAGGTCGCGGCGCTTTACGATATCGTGCCGGAAAAAGCCGAGCGCGCGGCGAAAACGGTCGGCGGAAAAGTCTGCCGCTCGCTGGAAGAATTGTTTGACGAGAGCGACGCCGTTCTGGTCTGCACGCCGAACAAAACGCACGTCGAAATCGCTTCAAAATCGGTCGAAGCCGGAAAACACGTTTTCTGCGAAAAGCCTTTCGCCATCGGCTTGGACGACGCGCGCGCTCTGCTCGAAACGGCGCAAAACGGCGCGGGCGTTTTTCAGGTCGGACACAATCGCCGCTACGCGCCCGTCTATGCGAAGCTGAAAGAATTATTGAACGAAGACGCGCCGCATTCGGCGCACATCAAGATGAATCGCGGCGAGCTGAAAAATCCGGTCTGGACGGGCGATCCGAACGTCACTGGAGGATTTCTGTATGAAACGACGATTCATCTTTTCGATATGATGCGCTTCCAGTTCGGAGAAATCGAAGAACTCGTCGCCTACGGCTCGCAGCACGAATACCCGGAAATAGACGAATTTTCGATTATCTTCAAATTCAAAAACGGCTTTCACTCGACTTTCGCTTCATCTTCGGACGCAAGCTGGCTGTTTCCATTCGAGCGCATCGAGGTTTTTTGTCATCATCGCACGATTTTGACCGAGGAGATGGAACACCTGATTGATTCGCGCGGCTACGACGCCAATTTCGAGACGCTTTCGTTTCATATGACCGAAAAGGAAGAACGCTGGGGTTATGTGCAGGAAGACAAATCGTTTATCGACGCGATTTTAAACGGCAGCGAGCCGCCCGTGACCGCTTTTGACGGCTACAAATCGGTGGAACTGGTCGAATCGGTTTACCGGGCGATTCGGACGGGCGAAAAAATCAGGTTCGATTAAAAAATAAAACGACGAATGACGAACGCCGCGTGTGCAATTCATCATTCGTCGTTTTATTTTTCCCGCTGCGTGCTTTCAATTAAAGAACTTTTGCCGTAAAGTATCGTAAAACATTTCTGCGAAGCTTAAGCTTCAGATTGGAAGATTCACTATGGTTCACTGTCAAAATTGCGGGCAAGTCAATAATTACGGGAGCAATTTCTGTCGTTTCTGCGGCGCGAGAATGGTTGCCGCCCAGACGACGCCGCCGCCTCAACAGCAACAGCAGCAAAATCAATCTTACGAATACAATCCGCCGAAGCCTTACAGCTGGAAAACCGACGAATATCAGGTGCAGCAGCAGGACGCAAAAACGCGAAGGTCTCAGGATATTCATCGCGTCCAGCCGCTTCCGCATCCCAGCCAGCCGATGCCGCAAGCCCTGGCTTACCAGCAAGCGCCCGCGATGGCGCACGGCTACCGCTGCCCGCGCTGCGGCACGCAGAATCTGCCGCATATCGAAAGAAAAATTTCTACGGCGGGCTGGGTCGTCTTCGCCGTTTTGCTGGTCGTGTTTCTACCGCTTTTCTGGATTGGTCTCTTGATTAAGGA
>JALZHR010000051.1 GCA_030860665.1 Acidobacteriota bacterium | reverse complement strand
GCCGGAACGTCCGCGATACGGATGTAGGTCTTGGTGAGGGCGAGACCGAGAAAGGCACGGTGATTTATCCGAACGACCCGGCTAAAACCATCGAGATAGTCTGGAAAGACAAACAGCGGAAACGCTTTCCCGGATGGATTTATTTGACCGGTGACGCCGGAAGCGTCTGGAAAACCAAACACGGAATCGGTTTGGGAACAAATTTGAAACAACTGGAGCGCATCAATGGTCGGGCGTTCACGCTGTTAGGTTTCGCCTGGGATTACGGCGGCACGGTTGCTTCGTGGAAAGGCGGAAAGCTTCAGAGGGAACTCGGAGGCGATGAGCGCACGACAATCAGACTCAGCGAGCTGACGAACCGGAAAATACCGGCAGCCGATTGGGAATCGGTCATCGGCGACCGGGAATTTTCGTCCCGCAATCGCGTGATGCAGCGAATTAACCCGACAGTATTCCAAATCATTATAAAGTTTCCGTAATCAAAGATAATGACAAGCGCTTTCCGCAAATAAAGTCCCCGGTTGATTAAAAATGAGACCGGCGAACGGAAATCGCTTTTTCAAATTAAACTGCTTTGGGCTTTCTGATAGAATAGAAATGACCGTTACGATTTTTGTGAGAGAAATAATACTTTTATCGCTTATTCGTAACTTTAATTCATAAACTTTTGGCGGAAAGTCGTTAAATTCGATTACTTCGCCTGCCAGCTTACTTTTGGAGGTAAAAATGCGTTTTATTTTAACAATGCTGCTGGTCGCCGCGTTTGCCGTCGCGGGCTTGACCGCCTGCCAGAACGCTGCGACGACATCGCAGCAGAACAACAGCAGCAGCAGCACGACGGCGACGGGCAACGCCGCTAAAACAACTGCCGACAAACCGTCAACCGCCACCGCGCCGAAGACCGACGAGCACGGGCATACGGACGACGCGCCGCGCATTTCCTTAGCCGACGCGAAAAAGGATTTTGACGCCGGAAACGTCGTGTTTATCGACACGCGCGCCGAAGCTACTTACAAACAGGAGCATATCAAAGGCGCAATCAATATTCCGATGGAAGCGGTCGAAACACGCTACAAGGATATTCCGAAGGGCAAGAAAATCATCGCCTACTGCTCCTGACCGAGCGAGCATACAAGCGCCGGTCTGGTTGCTAAGTTGAAAGAAAAAGGTATCGGAAACGCGTTCGCCTTAGTCGGCGGCACAAAAGCCTGGAAAGACGCAGGCTACCCGATGGAGAAAAGCCAATAATAAGTGAGAACTGAGAACTGATAGTTTTGTTTTTCACTATCAGTTCTCAGTTCTCACTTATCAGTTCATTACAGATTCGTTCCGCCGCTCGACCGTCCCAGAGCGGCGGGATTTTTTTGTCTTTTGAGTCCTGATTATTTTCCAGAATCGCGAAGGCGGTTTGTTTGATTTTTTCGGGGTTCGTGCCGACCAGATTGTTCGTTCCCAGCTCAATCGTAACCGGTCTTTCGGTGTTTTCGCGCAGGGTCAGGCAGGGAATGCCGAGCGCGGTCGTCTCTTCCTGCAAGCCGCCGGAATCGGTTAAAACCAGCCGCGCGCCGCTGTAAAGCCGCATAAAATCGAGATAGCCGAGCGGTTCAATGAGCTTAATATTCGATTTTTCGACCTTTTCCGCAAAGCCGAATTCCGAAATTCTCGCTTTCGTGCGCGGGTGAACCGGAAAAACGACCGGCAGCCTTTCGCCGACTTTAATGAGCGCGCCGAGCAAGCCCTTAAAGACCTCTTTTTCGTCCACGTTCGACGGGCGATGCAGCGTCAGAACGGCGTAATCTTCATCATTTAAATTCAAATCTTCGCGGATGCGCGACGTTTCCGCCTTTTTCAGATTGTAAAAAAGCGAGTCAATCATCACGTTGCCGACAAATTTTATTTTATCTTCGTCGATGCCTTCGCGCCTGAGATTCTCGTCGGCGTCGGGCGAAGTGGTCAGCAGCAAATCGGAAATCGCGTCGGTCAGGATGCGGTTGATTTCTTCGGGCATCGAGCGGTCGCGCGAGCGCAAACCGGCTTCGACGTGCGCGACTTTGATTCCCAATTTCGCGCAGACCAGCGCGCAGGCGATGGTCGAATTGACGTCGCCGACGACCAGCACCCAATCCGGCTTTTCCTGCAAAACGACCGGCTCGAAAGCCGTCATAATCCGCGCGGTCTGAACGGCGTGTGACGCCGAGCCGACTTCCAGGTGAAAATCCGGCGTGGGAATGTCCAGGTCCGTGAAAAATGAATCCGACATCGCCGCGTCGTAATGCTGCCCGGTGTGTACG
>JALZHR010000028.1 GCA_030860665.1 Acidobacteriota bacterium | reverse complement strand
CAATAATGCGCCCTTGCTTACGCGCGGGCTTCTGCTTTAATGATTCTGCATCAAAAGCGCCTAAAATTCTCGACTTTTGGTGCAAAGCCAGAATATCTCTCTAATCCTTCGGCTCTTTCAGCGCCGGGTCGTTGCGGCAAGCCGAAAGCGGTTTCGCCGTCGCGCTCGCGATTTCCAGAACTCTGTGAGTTTTATAATCGACCTTAACTTTCAGACAAGCGCAGCCGTAACCGTAATTGATATTGGTTTTTACCCATTGGTCGTCAGCAAATTCGGGATGCTCGCCTTCGGCTTGATGTCCGCCCTGAACGCCGATAATCCATTCGCCGTCGCGGTCGGTCAGCCAGACGTTGCCCGGCGTCGGATTCTCGAACCAGCCGCAGCGGTTTTCAAATTTCGCGCCGCCGGAAGACGAAGAATCGACCGGCGCAGAATCGACCGCCCATTTCTTTTGCTCTGCAGTCTTCTCTTTTTCCGCCGCAGTTCCTTGAGCCGCTTCCGCCTTTTCAGCCGATTGTTCTTTATTGGAATTCTGCGACGCCGTATTTTGAGCGTTAAAAACCGAAACATTGCCGCTTCGGTGCGCGCTCTGGCAGGACGAAAGCGAAAAACCGAAAACGAGAAGTGTCAGGGTATAAAAGAAATATTTCCGCATATTTTATTCTGAGCTTTAAATTAGATTTTTGTCGCGCGGCGAGAAAAAGTCGTTCTTTCCGAACGCTTTACTCGATAATCGCCAGCACGTCGCCGGCGTTGACGGTCGCGCCTTCGGCGACGCGGATTTCCTTGACGATGCCGTCTTTCGGCGATTTCATCTCGTTCTGCATCTTCATCGCCTCGACGACCAGAACGCTTTCGCCCTGTTTGATTTCCGCGCCCTGCTCGGCGATGACGCGCACGACTTTGCCCGGCATCGCGGTTTTTATTTCGATTGTGCCGTCGGCGCTGCCGCCCGCGCCGCCCGCGCCGCGCAGCCGTTTCGGGTCGGAGATTTTTATTTCAAAAGAATGATTCCCGAGCGTGACAATCGGCGTCTCGGACGGCGCGACGTAAAGCTGGAAAACGCGGTTCTCGTGTTTTAAAAGATAAACGTTCGGCTCGACTTCCGACGCCTCCAGAGCGTATTCGCGCCCGTCAATCGTGGCGGAGATTCTTTCGCCGTCGCGTTTGAATTCGACTTCGTGTTTTTCGTTGTTCAGTTCGGCAATTAGTTTCATAGGATTTATTCAACACAAAGACACAAGAGACACAAAGAAAGAATAAAGTAAAAAACTATGTGTTCATTGCGGTTTTGCGTTTAAAACTATCTTCGCGTCGATTTTTCGTATTCCTTTCGGAGCAGATTCATAAATTCATCGCGGCGGTCGTAAAGCCGTTTCGCCTCGCGCGGCTCGTGCCGGGCTAAAGCGTAAGCGGTCAGAATCGGCAGCGCGACGGTCGAATCGACGTAGCAGACGACGGCGTCGGGCAGTTTGTCGGGGTCGACTTTGCCCCAGCTGACCGCTTCCGCCGGAGTCGCGCCGGAAAGCCCGCCCGTGTCGGGGCGCGCGTCCGTGACCTGCAAAAAATAATCGTGACCTTTCTCGTCGATGCCCAGAACTTCCTGAATCTGCGGCTCGGTTTGCAGCGCGAAGTTTTTCGGGCTGCCGCCGCCTAAAATAAAGATTGCCGATTTTCCGCCTTCGTCGCGCGTGCCGCTGATTTCGCCGCGTTTCGCCGCGAGCACGATTGACGCGGTTTCGTTGACGTCCAGATTCGGATTCAGGACGAGCTTCCCGCCCTGCAATTCTTTGGCGGCGATGTTCATTCCGATAGACGAATCGCCGGGCGACGAGGTGTAAACCGGAACGCCGTATTCGTAGGCGGTCGCCAGCAGCGATTTGTTTTTGATGCCGAGCTTGTTTTCGCGCTCGCGGATATATTTTCCGCACAGGTAATGAAACTCAGCCGAGCTCATCGTTTTCTGAAATTCCTCGCCTTCGATAAGACGGCGGAAAAATTCGTCGGTGTCGAGCAGAACGGAATAATCAAAAAAGATGTCGAAAATGCGCACGACTTCTTCCTCGCGCAAAACGCGGTCGTCCAATTTGGCGTCGCCCTGATGCAGCGACAAGCCGATGCCGAAATGCGTGTCGTGATACAGATTTGCGCCGGTCGAGATAATCCAGTCGATAAATCCGGCTCGAATCAAGGGAATCAGCGCCGAAATTCCGAGACCCGCAGGCGTCAGCGCGCCGGTCAAAGTGACGCCGACGGTCACGTCCGGCTCAAGCATTTTTCTGGTAAAAAGCTGGCACGCCTCGCGCAGCCGAGCCGCGTTATAAGCCATAAAAGATTCGTCGACCAAATCAGCCAGAGCCGTATTTTTATCAATCGGCGTCGGGTCAATCCGCTTGCCGCTCAAAAATCTGCTTTTCTTTTTCGCCATAAAACGATTATTTTTGAATTTCGGGAAAATTGCAAAGCAAAAGGCTGCAAATATTTTGCAGCCTGAGTTTAAGTTTAGACACGATTCGACCGGCGGAATCCGAGCGATAAATTCCGGCAGCCTGATTGTCGGGTTTAATAAAGAATCGGCGGAAGGCTTCCCGCCCGGCGGCGGTTAATCGGTCGTCAGGGAATTGGTTTCGTATAGCTCTTCCATTTTCGCCCATTCCATTATCGAGCCGATAAAGAAACCGCCGAACATAAACAGCGCGACGACAATCTGGCTGCCGCCGAAGCTGATTACGTCAGCCGCGAAATAATTCGCCGCGCCGAACATCAGAATCAGGCTGACGAGCCACGCCGATGCGCGTTTGAAAATCCAGAACCATTTGCCCTCGGCGCGTTCTTTTTCCCAACGGCTGAGCTGTTCGATTTGTTTCGGAGACAAAGATTTTTTTCCGACCTGACTCCGCGGGTCGGTAAATTTAAAGTTCATTTGTAGTTATTGCCTTTCCTGTTTGAGCAATCTAGGTGGTTGAAATTTTTTCCAGACACCGCCGGCAGAGACAGCGCCGAAAATCCTTTTTTAATTTTGCCAGAGTTTCACCATTTAATTCAAGCCCGAAACACCAACATTTCGCGGAATTTACGCCGCACGCAAAATTTTCGCCGCACGATTCGCAGGTTAGCTCGTTTGACGGGGCTGAATTTTCGGTTGCTGCTGTTGTCATAAATTTGAAAAGGCGTATTAAATGCAAAATGCAAAATGCAAAGTGCAAAATATCAGGAATTAGAATTTAAGATTAAATTTATTCTTCCATCTTGCATTCTGCGTTTTGCATTGATGGACGTTTTGCATTTTCGACGTTTTATTTATTTTTTGAATAGGCAAGCAGCGAAGCTACGGTCGCTAAAAACTGTTCAAAATCGAGCGGTTTGGAAAAATGATGCTGAAAGCCGCTCATCAGAGCCCGGCGTCTGTCCTGCGTCGAGGCGTAAGCCGTCAGCGCGATTGCCGGAATATCGTGATTTCGCGAGGCGTCCATTTTCCTGAGCGCCGTTATCAAATCGTAGCCGTCCATTTCCGGCATCCCGATGTCGCTGACCAGCAGGCTGAAATCGCCTTCGGCGAGATGACGCAAAGCCTCGTAGACGGACGAAGCGCATAAAACCTCGGCTTCCTGAGCTTCCAGAATAATCTGGAGCGGCATCATCGCGTCGCAATCGTCGTCAACCAGCAGTATCCGCGCGCCTTTCAGCGTATGCCCGTGCCCGTTGCCGGTCGGGAGCGCGTGATTCGGATTGGCTTCCGGTTTCGGCAAAAGCGGCAGCTCGATGGTAAAGCTCGCGCCTTTTCCGATGCCTTCGCTCTCGGCGCTGACGCGCCCGCCGTGCAGTTCGGTCAAATGCCGCACAATCGTCAAGCCCAGCCCCAAGCCGCTGTGCATCCGCCGCGTCGTGCTGTCAGCCTGGCGAAAACGGTCGAAAATCTGCGGCAGAAAATCCGGCTCGATGCCGATGCCGGTGTCCGTGACGTTTAATAAAACGGAGTCGCCCGCCGCGCCCGCGGATAAATCCAGAATCACCGCGCCGTCCTCGGGCGTAAATTTAATGGCGTTGTTAATCAGGTTACTGACGATTTGCTGAAGCCGGACTTCGTCGCCGAGCATCACATACGGGCAATCGTCGGAATTAAAGACGAGCGAGACTTTTTTCTGCTCAGCCAGCGGGCGCGCGGCTTCGACCGCCGAATTGACGACCGCCGCAAAATTCGTTTCCGCCTTTTCAATGCGCATTTTGCCCGTGATGATGCGCGAAACGTCGAGCATATCTTCAATCAGGCTGTTTTGCAGGCGCACGTTGCGCTCGATAACCTCGATTGCCTGCCGCGTTTTGTCCTCGTCGAGAACTCCGGCGCGAAGCATTCGCGTCCAGCCGAACATCGAGTTGAGCGGCGTCCGCAATTCGTGCGAGAGAACCGAAAGAAACTCGTCCTTGGCGCGATTGGCGGTTTCGGCTTCCTGGCGGGCGTGTTCTTCGACCTGGAGCAGGCGCACGTTTTCGATGGCGACGGCGGCGAGATTGGCGACCATTTCCAGCGCCACGACGTGCTCGTGCGCGAAAGCGTCGTCTTCATACGCCTGCACTTCGAGCGTGCCGATAATGCGGTTCATAACCGTCATCGGCACGACCAGCGACGACATCGGGTTGACGCCGTTTTCCTGCAAAATAACGTGCGGGCGGTCTTTCATCAAGTCCATATAGCGATTGACGACGACCGGCTTCTTTTGAAAGACGGCTTGCGAGTTCGGTCCGCCGTCTTCGGTCAGAAGCATCGGCGGCAAGGTCGAAACATCGACCTCGCCTTCCTCGCCGCAGACGTAAGCCGCCACTCTGAAGCTCGTTGCCGGCTCGTAAAACGACACGAAAAACGCCGTGCAGGGCATCGAGGTGCGGACAAATTCATTGACCGAGCGATAAATGGAAGTCAAATCGCGCGCCGTGCCGAGCGTTTGCGCCAGCGGCACGAAACGCGAAAGCAGACTCTGGTAATCTTCCGCGGCGCGGCGCTCGGCTCTGATAAGCTGTTCCTGAATCTGCCTGCGCTCCGTGATGTCGATGCCGATTCCGTAAAGCCGGATGACCTCGCCTTTTTCCGAATAAAAAGCCTGCCCGCGACCTTCCATCCAGCGAATGCTGCCGTCGGCGTGCAGAAAGCGAAACTCGATGGCGTAATCTCTGCGCTCCTTGATGGCTTGCTTCACCTCGCCGGAAATTCTCTCGCGGTCGTCCGGGTGAACAAAGTCGTAAAATCCTTTCCGGTTATTGGAAAAGCCGCCTTTTTCCAGCCCGAAAATTTCTTTCAGCTCCTGGCTCCACCAGACGTAATCGCTTTTAATGTCCTGCACCCAAGCGCCCATCCGGCTGCTGCGCATCGAGAGCGACAAAATCGCCTGGCTCTCGCGCAGAGCTTCCTCGGCTTCCTTGCGCTCGGTTATATCGCGCGCGATTTTCGACGCGCCGATGATGACGCCGGAATCGTCGCGAATCGGCGAAACGGTCAGCGAAATATCGATGTCCGTGCCGTCCTTGCGGCGGCGGCGCGTTTCATAGTGCTCGACTCCTTCGCCGCTTCTGATGCGCCCGAGTATCTTCGGCTCTTCGTCGAGGCGCTGGGGCGGAATCAGTATAGTTATCGGTTTTCCGATTATTTCTTCCGCCGTGTAGCCGAAGATTTTTTCCGCGCCTTTATTCCAGCTCATAATGACGCCGTTTAAATCCTTGCTGATAATGGCGTCCTCGGACGATTCGATAATCGCCGCCAGGTGAGCTTTCGTCTTGTCGCTCTGCCTGCGCGTGCTGATGTCGCGGACAATCGCCTGCCATTGCCCGTCGGGCAGAATCCGCGTGTTGATTTCGGTCGGAATCGTCATTCCGTCCCTGCGAATCAAAGTCCATTCGCCCAAATCCGAGCTGCCTTGAAGCAATCGCTGTCTGAGCTTTTTGAGCTTCGCTCTTTCCGCAGGAAGAACCGTTTCGACGAAGTTCGTGCCGATAATTTCCTCGCGCCGGGCGGCGAGCAGGCGGCAGGCGCTCTCGTTAACGTTCGTGAAAACGCCTTCAACGTCCGCCACAAAAATCGCGTCGCCCGCGTCCTCAAACAACGCCTGGTAACGCTGCTCGATTTGGCGGCGGGCGATTTCCGCTTCTTTTCGCTCGGTAACGTCCGTGACCGTGCCGATCCATTCGTTCAAAGCGCCGTCGGCTTTATAGACGGGCACGCCGCGCAAATTGTAGAAACGATAATTTTCGCTGTCCCGCGGGCGCATGCGAACTTCGACTTCGTAAGGCTCGGGATTTTGCAGAAGCTGCGACATCGCCTTTTGCAGATACCGGCGGTCGTCCGGGTGAATGACGTCCAGATATTTGTTTCCCTGCAATTCTTTGACGGGAATGCCCGTCAGCCTCGAAAACCACTGGCGATGTAAATCGGGGCTGCCGTCGGCGCTCATCGTCAGAACCGTCTGCGCCGAAGCGTCGATTAAGGCGCGATAACGCCGTTCGGATTGAAGCAGAGCGGTCTGCGCCAGCTTTTCGGCGGTGACGTCGCTGACGACTGCCAGCAAGTATTGCGGCTTGCCGGCGGCGTCGCGCAAAAGCGAAACGCTGTTTTTGACCCAGACTTCCGAGCCGTCTTTGCGAACGTAGCGTTTCTCGATGGTAAATGGCGTCCCGTCCGCCGCGCATTTCTGAAAAAGCTTCAGGTTCTCGGGCAAATCTTCGGCGAGCGTTAAATCGGAGAAGCGTCTGCCGAGCAGCTCTTCGCGCGCGTAGCCGACGATTTCGCAGTATTTATCGTTGACCGTCACCAGCCGCCCGGTCAAATCGCACTCGGCGATGCCGACGGCTATCTGGTTCAGCATAGAGCTGAATAGCGCGTCATTCTCGGCTAAAGATTGTAATGTTTCGTCCGACATCTTCCGCAAATTTCTTAAGTCCGTCGCTGCTGCCGTTGCCGCCGCCGACTAATAACCAGACCAATCAGCCGACCGTCCGGCTGTTTAAACTGAGAGCCTTATAAGTGCTTGTTTTATAAAAAGCCAAATTATGTAATTAAGTCCGCGATATATCGCAACCTGAAAGATTAAAAAGGAAAGTATGAATTTCAAGGTTAAATTCAGGTAATGTGTAAAAGAATTTTACCCGCTAATTCTAACGAATCAGTCGGCAAAAGTAAATTCTCGACTGAGAACTGAGAACTGAGAACTGATAGTTAATAATTAAAAGCTGACCGCTGACGGCTGATAGCTGACCGCTATTCTCAGTTCTCACTTCTCAGTTCCTTCATCGTCGCCGCCCTCGGTCTCGCTCGCTTTGCGCAGGCGCAGCAGGTTGATGCGCTTTTCGTCGGCGCGCAGGATTTCCACGCTCAAGCCGTGCAAATCGAGCTTTTCGTGCGGCTTCGGCACATAACCGACCTCGCTCGTGACCAATCCGGCGATGGTCGTAAAATCCTCGTCCTCGATTTCCATATCGAAAAGCCGCTCGATTTTGTGAATCTCGGTCGAGCCGAGCACGTCGAAATAGCCGTCTTCGCCTTCGATAATCTCGATGATTTCTTCCTGCTCGGTGTCTTCGTCCTCGATTTCGCCGACGATTTCTTCCAGAATGTCCTCGACCGTCACTAATCCCGCGACGCCGCCGTATTCGTCAATCACGACCGCGAGCTGGATGTGATTGCTCTGCATAATTTTCAAAAGCTCGTCGGCGGGCTTGGTTTCCGGCACGAAGAGCGGCGGGCGCAGCAGATTTTCGATGGATTGGTTTTCCTTGCCTTCCGACCACGCTATCAGCAAATCGCGGACGTATATCACGCCTTCGATATTCTCTATCCGGTCGCGATAAACCGGGATGCGCGAATATTTCTGGTCGATAATCAAATCGCGCGCCTGCGTGACGGTCGCGTTTATCGGCAGCGCGCAAATCTCGGTGCGCGGCGTCATAATCTCGCCCGCGCGCGTCTCCGAAAATTCGACCATCGTTTCAATCAGCTCGCGCTCTTTTTCCTCGATGATGCCTTCCGCCTCGCCGACTTCGATGAGCGCCTGAATGTTTTCGGTGTTGTCCTCGTCCTTTTCCTTTTCTTCCGCCGCGCTCGGGGTAATCGAGGTTTCCAGACTCAGCAGTTCCTTATCGCGCCGGAAAGCGACGAACGGGTCGGCTAAAAAAGACATCACGCTGTAGAGCGGTCGCACCAGCGGAAGCAGCCGGAGCAGCTTGCCTTCCGGGTTGTTCCGCGTCAGCAGAAGCGGAATAAACTGGCGAAAAATAGCCGATAAAACCAAGCCGATAGCCAGCGAATAAATCAAAAGCCCGGTCAAAGTCTGGTAGAAATTAAAGACAATCAGCGTGACCAGAACCGAGAAGATAATCAGCAGAATCTGAATCGAAGCCGACAGCGCGAAACGAAAACGCGGGCGATTTTCCAGAATCTCGCGCAGGAAAACCGTCGAGCGCGACTGCGGATTTTCTTCCGCGTCGGTCGAAAGACGCCGCAGGGAAACGTCCGACAACTGCGTGAAAGCCATATCAATCGTCGCCAGAAAAACCAGGGCAAAGAGGATTAAAACGGCTATGGCTATCTCGATTTCCATAAAAGAAAGGTTAGTTGTCGGCGGTCGGCGGTCAGTTGCATATTCGTTTAAATTGAGCCGGTTTGCGAAAATCTCCGGTTAAGTCGCGCCGAGCCGAACCGGCGACGAAACATTATACCTTAAGTTTCCGTCTGAGTTTCAGCTCCAGGCGATTCATCTCGCCGCCGTCGGTTTCGTGGTCGTAGCCGACCAGGTGCAGAATGCCGTGCAGTATCAATTGCTTGATTTCGTTTTCGAGCGTCAGGTTGTTTTCCAAAGCCTGACGCTGCGCCTGCTCGACGCTGATGACGATGTCGCCCAGAAAATTTTCGGTTTCCAGATAATCGTATTGGTCCGGCTCGTAGGGAAACGAGAGAACGTCGGTCGGTCGGTTTTTATCGCGAAAGATTTGGTTCAGCTCCTTAATGCGGCGGTCGGAGACGAAGGCGACGGTCAAATCCTTGCCTTTCGCTTCGCTTATCACACTGACGGCTTGCTCGGCGAACTTTTGAAAGCCGTCGGTTTCGATTTTGATTTTCCGCTGTTGATTGATAATTTCCGGCATTTTGGAACAAATCAATTTTAGCGCAAACCGGCGATAAAAAAAATTGATTTGAGAAGATAGAAGGAATAAACCTGCATTGCCGAACCGTCAGGACAATCGAGCCGCCTGCAATCTTTAATTAAAAAAGCAAAGAATCGGATTTGCCGGAAGCGCTTTCGGCAGGCAGCCGATATGATAAGCGGCTGGACAAAACAACAATCCGCCGAACGTTTATAATCTGAAACACACGCTCGCCGTGCCTATCCGGGCGGATTAGTTTTTTCTGAAAATTCCGCGAAAACGATGCGAGCCGCCGGCGCAGGCGCGTTTATCCGTCTGACCTCGCGCCGCCATCGTTGGAATCGCCGCTTCTGTCATTGTTTGACTGCTGCGCCTCGTAAGCCTCGACAATCAACTGCACCAGCCGATGCCGCACCACGTCTTTTTTAGTGAAATAAATAAACTCGATTTCGGGAATACCCGCCAGAACTCTTTCGGCTTCCTTCAAACCGCTGCGCTGCCCGCGCGGCAAATCGACCTGCGTAATATCGCCCGTGACGACCACTTTCGAGCCGAAGCCGATGCGCGTCAGAAACATCTTCATCTGCTCGCCGGTCGTGTTCTGCGCCTCGTCAAGTATAATAAAGGCATCATTTAACGTCCTCCCGCGCATAAAAGCCAGCGGCGCGACTTCGATAATGCGTTTTTCCAGCATTTTCGTCACGCGTTCGGCATCCACCAAATCAAACAGTGCGTCGTAGAGCGGGCGCAGATAAGGGTCGACCTTGTCCTGCAAATCGCCGGGCAGAAAGCCCAGCTTTTCGCCCGCCTCGACCGCCGGGCGCGTCAGGATAATACGCGAAACCTGTTTGGCAAACAGCGCCTGCACCGCCATCGCGACGGACAGATAACTTTTGCCCGTTCCGGCGGGACCGATTCCGAACGTTAAATCGTTGTTCTGAATCGCGTCGATATATTTTCGCTGCGTCGCGGTTTTCGGCGCGACCTGTTTTTTGCCCGACGGGTTGAAGCGCGCTTTGGTGAAATAATCTTTAAAGGAATAAGCGCGGTCTTCGGCGATTTGTTTGAAGGCGTCGCGCAGCTCTTTATCGGTAAAGGTATTTCCTTCGGAAAACAGCTCGGCGAAATCCTGCAAAATTTGCTGCACGGTCGTCACGTCCTTCGGGTCGCCGTCCACGGTCAAATCCTGCCCGCGGGCATTGACGCGCACGTCTAAAATTGATTCCAGATATTTGATGTTCTGGTCGTGGACGCCGAACAGCGTTTCCAGACCGCGCGGCGGAAGTTCGATTCTCGTTGTATTACTCAAATTTTATTCAAAATCCTCTTTCTATCGAAAATGGTCTTTATAATGTCAGACGCTACTACAACGCTAAAAAACTGTCAACGTACTTTGCGCCGGATTCGCCGGTGGCACACGTTTTGCTCAAAGGAAATTTAATCTTTCGGTAACAATACGTCCTTAAGATGAATCATACGGAGGTTCAGAAATATGATTGGCGGTCAGAGTCTCTTCATAAACACGGCGGATGAAAATTTTGTTTTGGCGCAGCAGAATGAAACCGGCGGCAGCGAAAGCGCCGAAGCCGCCGCAGAGGCAATCAGAGAATCCGCGTTCATCGAGGGCAGCGCCGCGCCGCAGGTCGATTTGAAGGCGAAATTTGCGCGGCTCAAAAAAGCGATGAGAAAACGCTCGGTAAGCATCTTTTAAGTTTTAAAAGGGGGCGAAATACGATGCCGAGAGGCGATAAAGACAAATATACCGACAAGCAAAAACGCCAGGCTGAGCATATCGAAGAGGGTTACGAAAAGCGTGGCTTATCGGAAGATGAAGCGGAAAAACGAGCTTGGGCGACTGTCAACAAACAGGACGGCGGAGGTAAGAAAAGCGGTTCGGGACGCAAGAAAGCCGCATAAAGTTTTAAAGAACGAACAAGGGTATTTTTAAGGGCGAACAAGGGATTCAGCGAGCGAAGGGCAGGTATGAAACAAGGACAAGCTGGGGCTGAGCAGTCGAAGACTGCAACAAAATCGGACAGTGGGAAGGTAACAAAACAGAACAAGCGGGAAAAAAGTGTAACAAAAGCGGACACGCCGAACTCGGAAACGCAGCCGAAATCACCGATGCCCGCGCAGAAACAAAAACGTCCGGGCATAGAGGCAAAAATGTCTCCGCGCCCGGAATTTCTTGCGCCGAAATACAGGGGCGCGGGCAAGCTTCTGGATAAAGTCGCCCTGATTACGGGCGGCGATTCCGGAATCGGGCGCGCCGTCGCGGTTCTCTACGCGCGCGAAGGCGCTGACGTCGCCATCGTTTATCTGAAGGAAGAGGAAGTCGATGCCCGCGAAACGGCGATGCACATCGAAGCCGAGGGCAGACGCGCGCTGCTGATTCCCGGCGACGTTTCCAAATCCAACTTCTGTGAAAGAGCGGTCGAAAAAACCGTCAGGAAATTCGGCAGGCTCGACATTCTGGTCAACAACGCCGCTTTTCAGAAACATCAGAAAATCATCACCGACATTTCCGACGAGCAATTCGAGAAAACCTTTAAAACCAATATGTTCGGTTATTTCTATATGGCGCGCGCCGCTCTGAAACATTTGAAGGAAGGCGCGGCGATTGTTAACTGCGGCTCGATTACCGGCTTGGAAGGCAACAAGGAATTGCTGGATTATTCGGCGACCAAGGGCGCGATTCACGCTTTCACGAAGTCGCTCGCCCTGTACCTCGGGCCGCGCAACATCCGCGTGAATTGCGTCGTGCCGGGTCCCGTGTGGACGCCGAACATCCCCGGCACGATGCCCGTCGAGGAGGTCGAGCACTTCGGGCACGAGGTGGCGCTCGGCCGCCCCGGCCAGCCCGAGGAGCTCGCACCGGCGTACGTGCTCCTCGCCTCGAGCGACGGCAGCTTCATGACCGGCAGCCTCGTACACGTCACCGGGGGCCGGCTCTCGGCCAGTGACTGACGCCGGTGACCGACCGGGAGGGGAG
>JALZHR010000026.1 GCA_030860665.1 Acidobacteriota bacterium | reverse complement strand
GCAAGGGCGCAGAATTGCTAAACTTGATGCGCCCTTGCTGACGCGCGGGCTTCTGCCTCGTTTGCTTCGCATCAAAACTGCTTAAAATTTTAGACTTTTGCTGCAAAGCCCGGAAAACCATCAGAATCGAATTCGCGTAAGGATTAAATATCAATTTCGGCGTGACCGCGCATTCTTTTTCGCGGATTTTACGCGCGGAAAAAGCCTGACGCGATAAAGTTTTTTCGCCATTCCTGCCAGACTTCGTCCAGCTTTCCGGCGTCGAAACGGTAGGTATTTACAAAATATTCTTTTGCCTGCGCGACCGAGTCGCCTTTCGACAGTCTTTCCAGAAAATAGTATTGCGCCGGTTTCAGCTCCGACAAAGCGAGGCGATAATTGCTGCGCGTCACGGCGCAGAAAGTCTCTTCTTCAAAAGGCAGCTCCGGCTCTTTTTTCTGCGTCACGTCCAGATAATACTGCGAAACCGGATGGCGGTGATGAAAAAGGTGAAACACGGGAATGAGCCTTAAGACTTCGTCGGGCGTGGACTCGGTCGCCGCTTCAAATTCTTCTTCTTCCTCGGAATGCCGGTCGAAAATCACGGATAACTCGTATTCAAAACGCGCCAGCTCGATGATAAAATCGACCCATTCTTCCTTTTCCGGCGATTCGGCGTCCGGTCGCGTCTGTTCGAGAAAATCGGGAAACTTTTTGCCGAGATGGTTCAAGGTGTAGCTCCCGGACGGGTGAGCGTCCAGATACTGGTCGGCGAACATCTGGAACAAATCCTCGCCGAGCGCGAAGGCAAGCGCGCTGAACTGGTTTTTCATACACTCGCGCAGGCGCGCGATATAGCTCTGCCGGTAGATATTCAAATGCCGCGCCGCCGACAGGCGGCTCGATTCATTAACAAAAACTTCCGGCGGCGTTTGAGAATGCGGCTCGCCGACGAGCGTCGACTGCATCCAGTTTTGTATTTGTGAAAGGGTAAAGTCCGTAAACATTATCAGTGATTAATACTTAAAAAAGCTCCGCCTGCCGCCCGCTGAATTCGTATTGCACGTCCGCGACCAGAAAATCGAGCGGGTTAGACACGACCGGCGTCTTATATTTCGGCTGCTCCCGTGTTTCGCTCGCGGCGGTAAAACTATCCATAAAATCCTTCGCCTTCAATAATTCGGCGTGATAGCCTTCAAAATCCGGGATGTTGCTGTCCCATTCCAGCAAGGTCGCCGCGCCGCCCGTTAATTGCCACGCTAGGGCGAAAAGCTCCCAGACGCCGGGCGTGACCTGCGCGTCGTGCGTGTCGATAATATAATCGCCGCAATGGCGATGCCCGGCGAGGTGCATCTGCACGACGCGGTCGTGCGGCAATTGCCGGATATAATGCGCCGCGTCGAAATCGTTGTTGAACGCCGAAACGTAAACGTTATTTACGTCGAGCAGCAAGCCGCAGCCGGTTTCCTCGGTCATATAGCGCAGAAAATCGTATTCGGGAATGGTCGATTGTCTGAACGTCAGATACGTGCTCGGATTTTCAAAAACGAGCGGGCGCTCCAGAAAATCCTGCGCCTGATTGATTCGCCCGCAGACGTGTTTCAGAGATTCTTCGGTCAGCGGCAGCGGCAGCAAATCGTGCGTGTTCAGGCTGTTGACGCCCGTCCAGCATAAATGGTCGCTAATCCATAAAGGCTCGATTTCCGCCGCCAGATTTTTCAGCTTTTTCAGGTATTCGACGTTTAAATCGTCCGTGCTTCCGATAGAAAGCGAAACCCCGTGCATCACCACGGGGTAGCGTTCGGCAATCCGGCGCAAGACCTGTCGCGGTCTTCCGCCGGAATCCATAAAATTTTCCGAAATCACCTCGAACCAATCGACAGCCGGGTTGTTTTCCAGAATGTAATTAAAATGCCGGTTTCTCAATCCCAGTCCAAGCCCGGGATTCGGCATTTGTCCGACGCGCTCGCGGAAAACTTCTCTATTCATCGGATGTTTTATTCGCGTTCACGCTTTTATTTGTCTCGCCCGTTGAAGAAGCGCCGCAGTGATTCGATTGCGAAGAGCCGCCGCAGTGATTCGTCTCTTTCGCCGAAGAGCCGCACATATGCGGCGGCTGGGGCGGCTGGCTGTTCTGGCACAATTCCTGCGCGTCTTTCGCCGGGCTGTTAAAGCCGAAAGAGCAGTATTTGTCGCCGCTGTTGCCGCACGAATCGTAGCTGCCGAGAATCTGCGTCAGCCACGACTGCGGCGGTCCGCATTTATAGGGCGAAGGTCCGAAATCGCGGTTGGCTTTGCGCATTCTTTCTTCAAATAATTTGCGCGCCAGCACCCAGACGCTTTTTCCTTTGTTCGGTCCCTGCGTGCTGTAGCGCTCAGCCTGCACGGGAACGGCGCAGCTTCCCTGCCACGCGCAGTCGTTGGCGCCGGGAAAATTCTGTTCTTCGCCGTCGCCGTATAAACCGCAGCCGCCCTGCCCGCGGCAGTTGTTCAAAGTGTGACAGGTGTGCGCCTGCGCCGTCGCGCAGTAGCCCATCCCGGCGCACGCGTTCGTGCCGTAGCGGTCGTGACCTTTGCAGGCGTTCAAGCCCATACAGATATGCAGCTCCAGGGGCGGCTTGGTTACGGGCGTCGGGGTCGGTGTCGGAGTCGGGGTCGGCGCGGGCGTCGAACAACCGCCGCCGCAGCCGCCGCCGAGATTTTCTACTGAATTCAGTTCTGTATTCTTCATAATCGTCGTAGTGAATGTTTCGTTCGTTTCGATGTCAGATAATTCGGTTTAAATTTACGTGCGCGTCGTGTCGCATTAGTTAAGCGGAACGTCCGGCAAATCCTGAAATCTCTGCGCCAGATACGAGATAGCCGGATAGACGGCGACGGCGTTGGCGTAAAGCTGCAAAAGCTGCGATTTCGGGCTGCCCATCAAGCCGAAAGGATAATTTTCAAACGTCGCCGCGGCGGTATACGTCTGACCGTTCACATTGTAGGTCAGTTTATTGATGTCGCCGCACAGGGAATTCAAAATGAAAATCATCGACTTGTGAATGCCGAACATAAATATCTCATACTGCTTGTTGCCTTCGGATTTGTAACAGGCTTCGGTCATCACGAACAGGTAGCTGGCGACGCCGCTGATAAGCTGGGCGACCGCCTGAATCGTGCCGTTCGGATACGATGCGCCGGTCGGGCTTTGATTGGCGACCGCCGGATAACCTGCCGCCGTCGGGTTGGTCGGCACGTTCTGCACGAAATAACTGCTGATGTCCGTTTCCAAGCCGTAGGATTTGAACTGCGCCGAGAGAGCGTTGTATTCGCAGTAGAGCTGGGCGAATTTTTCAAAGTGCGACAGCTCCTCTTTGCTCTGGTCGTCGTAATCGTTGCCGGTCGGCTGTTCGCAATTGACTGAGCCGTCCGGGTTTAAAGGTGTCGCGTCCTGGTTGCCTTCGCCCTGCTCGACAATCTGGTCGATTGCCTGGTTGGCGGACGCGCGGTCGGTCACGTAAACCAAATCGCCGGAATCGTCGGCGTCCATATAGCGCGCCTTGTGCTCCTTGTCGTAATAAACCGTGTCGATGTTGTTGGTGGCGTAATAATGGCGACCGGGAACGAGCTGCGGCAGCTGCGGATAATACGGCAGGTCGTTGTTATTGATACATCTTTTAATCATATCGTAAAACTGACCGATTGTTTTATATGGAATCGGCGCAGCCAGCAGTCCTTCGGTTTCAGGCAGCGGCTTCGGGCTTTCGATTTTCAGAAAAGTCATCAACTGGTCGAGCGAAAACGGCGCGAGATTAATCGGAAATTCCGGCTCGTGTCCGGGCAAAGCGGTCGGATAGCGCGCGGGCGACCTGCCCGTCAGCGACGGCGGCGTGCCTATCAAAGCCTGTTTCAGATTGGACGAGAGCGCCATATGAAGCATCTCTTCCATCACGACGCTCATAATGGTCGCCCCGGCTTTGTTGGCGTAGACCATAATCTGCGCCGAAAGGTCTAAGGCGACCTTGTTGGCGTCCGCGAGCGGCATTCCTTTCGCGGTCAGTTCCTGCACGAGCGAGCCGCTAATCGCATTCTGATTCGGCACGCGGTTCAGCGAATAATAGGTGTAAAGATACACGGGAATAGTGGCGATTTCGATTTCAATCGCCTGCTGGATGGCATCGCCGAGATTCTCCGGCGTCACTTCCGCCTCAGCGGTAAAAAAAGGAGCTGTTTGCATATAGTTTTAGCGTTGTTTCAGAAAAAAATAATCTGTCGGAGATTAGGTAAATCAGTCGGAAATCGCTGTTTTTTTTAGATTCAAAGCGATATTTTCCGACGCGTCATAGACTTCGGAATCGGATTGTTACTGCTTGTTTTTTATTTCACCGACGGGGCATTCCGGTAAAGCTGATGTTGCCGGTTGATAGAAACTACCACAGCTTAATTTTAACTGTCAATATTTTTTTGAATTTTAAAAAACTTAGCGCCGCACAATGAAAATCCGCTCGCGGGAACGATTGCGAAGACCGTGCGGCACGCGCCTGCAAAGCCCGTTTTCGGCGCGGCGTTTTTTCCCTACATCGCCGTCGGCTTTGAAACTGCTCCGCCTGCTGTGTTAAATAGTTATCTGATAGTTTCATTATTCCGAGTGTCGCTGAAAATCAAAAATATGAAAAATTTTAATCTTTCGAGGCTTCCGCTGCTCGCGGCTTTAATTTTCGCTTTCGCTCTCGGCGCGTTGGCGCAGCAGCAGGGCAATACGGCTTCTTCACTGACCGCCGCCGATTACGAGCGGGCGGAAAAATTTATGGGCTACAACACGGGACAGCTCGTCGACCGCGGCGGCTTGCGCCCGAACTGGCTGCCCGGCGAGCGTTTCTGGTATCGCGTCCTGACCGCGCAGGGCAGCGAGTTTATCCTCGTCAACCCGGCAACCGGGACGCGTCAGGCGGCTTTTGACCACGCGCGGCTCGCGGCTGCGCTTTCGACGGCGGCGGGCGCGAAATACGAAGCGGCGCGGCTGCCGTTTATGCAGTTTACCTTCTCGCCGGACGGCAATTCGATTTCGTTTACCGCCGCGAGAAAAAGCTGGAAATGCGATATTCAAGCCTATACCTGCGCCGCCGACGCGACGCCCGCCGGCGCGGCTAACAACAGCGGCGGAGGCGTGACCTCGCCGGACGGAAAGCGTGCCGCATTTATCCGCGACTGGAATCTGTGGGTTCGCGACGTTGCGAGCGGAAAGGAAACGCAGCTCACGACCGACGGCGTGAAGGATTTCGGCTACGCGACGGACAACGCGGGCTGGCGAAAAAGCGACCGCCCGATTCTGCTCTGGTCGCCCGATTCCAGAAAAATCGCCACCTACCAGCAAGACCAGCGGCACGTCAGCGATATGTACCTGGTGACGACGAACGTCGGCGCGCCGAAATTGCAGGCGTGGAAATATCCGCTGCCGAGCGACAAGGACGTGATTATGATTCACCGCGTGATTATCGAGGTCGATAATCCGAAAATCGTCCGCCTGCAAGTCGCGCCCGACCCGCGGCGCGGAACGCTCTGCGACGATATTTCCTGCGGTGGCAGCGGCTTTGACGACGTGCAGTGGAACGCGGACGCTTCGCAACTGGCGTTCGTTTCAACCTCGCGCGACCACAAGCAGGCTAAGCTGCGGCTGGCAAATGCGGCGACGGGCGCGGTTCGCGAAGTTTTTGAAGAAACCGTGGCGACGCAATACGAATCCGGTCAGGGCAGCATCAACTGGCGCTACCTGCCCGCCTCAAACGAAATCATCTGGTATTCCGAGCGCGACGGCTGGGGACATCTGTATCTCTACGATTTGGCGACCGGAAAGCTGAAAAATCAGATTACCAAAGGCGAGTGGGTCGTCACCGAGATGCTCAGGGTCGACGAGCCGAGCCGCACGATTTATTTTCAGGCGGGCGGGCGCGAGCGCGGGCGCAACCCGTATTTCAGCCATTTTTATAAAGTCGGCTTCGACGGAAAAAACCTGACTTTGCTGACGCCGGAAGACGGAAATCATTCAATCGCCCTGTCGCCTTCGGGTCGCTATTTCGTGGACAGCTATTCAAAACAGGACGCGCCGCCCGTGATTGTCC
>JALZHR010000018.1 GCA_030860665.1 Acidobacteriota bacterium | reverse complement strand
TCGACACGATTGATTTTATTTAGAGAGGTGGTAGTTGCAGTATGAAAAAGAGCTATTACACGGGGGTTTTGGTGTTGACTGTAATGCTGTCGTTCTGGGCTTTTTCGCCGGGTGCGGCGCGCGCGCAGGGCTACGGCGACCGGAACAGCACCGGCGACGGGAAACTGGCGATACAGGGCAAAGTTTTTCTGCCGGACGGCAGCCCGGCATCCGGCGTGACGGTTTCATTCAGCGGCACCGAGTTCGTCAGCGGCACGACGCGCACCGACGACAGCGGCAATTTCCGGTTCAGCAATCTGCCTCCCGGCAACTACACCGTGACGGTCAGAGGAACCGAAGCCTTCGAGACGGACACCGAATCAATCGCGATGGGCAAGGAAAGCTCCGCCGGTCAGTCCTTTACGGTCGTCTTCAACCTGCGGACGAAAGGCGCTAAAAAAGGCGATTTATCCGCCAATCCTTATTTTGCGGGCGTCCCGAAAGACGCTTTGAAAAAATATCAGGAAGCGGCGGAAAGCGTTAAGAAAAACGATTTGAAAGCGGCGGTCGCGGCGCTGGACGCGGCGATTGCGATTTATCCCGATTTCGCGCTTGCTTACAACGAAAAAGGGCTTCTGCTGGTCAGACAGAACGAGCTGGACAAGGCGCTGGAAGCATACGTCAGGGCAATCCAAATCAAGCCCGATTACTTTGAAGCGAAATTTAATTTCGGCTACGCCCTGCTCAACAAAAAGCAGTATGAACAGACCGAGATGATTTTCCGCGATTTGATTAAGCAGAAAAACGAGCTGCCGACGGCGCATCTGTATCTCGCCATCTCGCTCATCGGCTTGAACAAAATCGACGAGGCGGAAGCCGAGCTGAAGCAGGCGATTTCGCTGAAAGGCGGCGAAAATCTGGCGCAGGCGCACAAATATCTGGGCAGAATCTACGCGCAGAAAAATCGCAATGCCGAAGCCATCGCCGAGCTGCAAAAATATCTGGAACTGTCGCCGAAAGCGCCGGACGCAGACAAAATCAAATCGACCATCGAAGATTTGAAAAAGAAGAGCTAACTTAACAAACTGTCCGACTGATTAAAAATGCAGCTTGCGCGCGTCATCGGAACGGTCGTCTCGACCGTTAAAAACGAATCGCTTCACGGGCGAAAATTTCTGATTGTGCAGACGCTGGACGCCGATTTAAAGCCGAAAGGCAAGCCGATGGTCGCGCTCGATTCGGTCGGCGCCGGCGTCGGCGAGCTGGTTTTCTGGTGTCGCGGAAAGGAAGCCTCGTTCCCGTTCAGGCGCGACAGCACGCCGACCGACTGCACGATTGTCGGCATCGTCGATTCGGACGAGCACGTTTTTCAGTCAAGAGTCAAGAGTCGAGAGTAGCGAGAAAATCGCTCTCGACTCTCGACTCTCGACTCTCGACTCTTTTATGCTTTTAGCCAAAGTTATCGGAAACGTCGTCGCGACGCAGAAAAATCAGCGTTATGAAGGCACGCGCGTGATGCTCTGTCGTCAGATTACGCCCGACGGCGAAGAGATGGAAAACACTTTAATCGCGCTGGACGCCGTCTCGGCGGGCGAGGGCGATATTGTCATCGTCGTGCAGGAAGGCTGGAGCGCATCTACCGCTACGACCGGAAAAGCGGGCGCGGCGATTGACTCGGCAATCATCGGCGTGGTCGATTATATCGATTTGCTGCCGGACGAGAAAAAACAGCAGTAATGATTAACGAAAGCACTCAAAAATTAGCCGAGCGAATCGCGCTTCTTTTGCAACAGCAGGAAAACGAGCGAGAGCAGCCGAAAGACGATTTCTCCGTTTTGCAGGCGACGCTCGAAAAAATCAATCAAAGACTGGATAAGATAGAAACTCAATTATCTTCTCCGAATTCTTCGGATAATATTCCGCATTCCGCATTCCGCATTCCGCATTCGGCTCATCCGAGCCAGGAAAAATTTGCCGTCGACGAGGCGATTGTGCCGGAGATTCAAGGGCATTTTGAAAAGGAAAAGGCTTGCACGTTCGAGCCGAACGGCAAGCCCTGCGACCACTGCGCGATGTGCAACACGCGCGGGTTCTGAATTAATTAATTATTTGTTTGCGTCGCGCCGGAGCGAGTTCGGGTCGCCGATGTTCGGTTTCTGCCGCGCGCCTTCGTCGGCTTTGAAGAAAGGTTCTTCCTTAAATCCGAACAAGCCCGCCGTCAGAACCGCCGGGAACGAATTGCGCGCCGTGTTGTATCGCGTCACTGCGTCGTTGTAATCCATCCGCGCGACGTTGATGCGGTTTTCCGTTCCGCTGATTTCGTTCTGCACCTGCATAAAATTTTCATTTGAGCGAAGCTGAGGATAAGTTTCCTGCAGGCTCAGAAGCCGTCCGATCGTGCCGCCGAAGCTGTTGTTGGCGTCGATGATGGCTTGTTTCTGTTCGGGCGTCTTGTCGCCGTCGCCGCCCTGCGGCGGAGCCTGCGTGGCGTTTAAAAGCCTCGAACGAGCTTCGGCAATCTGCCCGAAAACTTCCTGTTCCTGGATAGCCGACATCTGAGCCACTTTGACCAGATTTTCGACCAGATCGGCTCGCCGCTGCAATTGGCTTTCGACGTTCGCCCATTTGCCCCTGACCTGCTGCTGCTGCGCCGTTAAGTCATTATAACTACAACCGCTTGCGCCGAAAGCGACAAGCAGCGCGATGGTTAAAAGAATTGCTTTTCTCATTGTTTTAATATCCCTCCGTAAATCGTAAATTGTAAATCGTAAATCGTTACTTCTTCTGCTTCCGTTACTACTGTCGCCGCCGCTGCTGCTGCGATTCGTCCGTTTACCATTGACGATTCACGATTTACGAACCTTATCAACTGCTTCAATCACGTTTTCGATTTCCCGCATATACGCGGAAAACAACTCGTTTGCCGAAATTTCATTCATTGCATTAGATGCGTTTTTCTCGCCGCGCAGGGCAAGAATTTTTTCAAACGGCTCGCCGTTCAACCTCAGATGTTTTATCGTCGCGCCGATTACCTCGCGCTTGGTGACGGGCGGCTGAACGCCGTGCAGAAGCAGAACGGCGTGAAACAGCGCGGCAAAGCTCGACAGGCTTTCAATCATCAGCCGGACGAGATTTTCGACCGACGCGGAAGCCGGAATATACAGCCGCCGCAGCTGAATCAGCTTGCTCCGCAGCTCGTATTCGGTCTGGTGACGCAGATAAACGTCGGAGATTTCCAGATTTTCCAGAACGTCCGTGCCGTAGAGCACCTTTCGAGCCTTTTCCATCTGGTGAAACTCAATCGGGAAAACGTCGGCGGCGTTTTTCAGCTCGGCGACCGTAAAATAAACCGGCAGCGAGTGTCCCATCCGCTGCCACTCGCGCATCGGCGCCTGCGCGGCGCGCAAATCCTGCGGTCGAATCTCGTGCAGCGCAATCAAAATGTTGTAATCCGAGGCTTCGGGAATAAAATCGCCCGCCGCCGCCGAGCCGTATAAAATCACCGCCGCCAGATTTCGCCCGTGCGACGATTTCAAATCGTCGATTAATGCGCTGAACTGATTTATTGCTAATGACATAGTTTAAAATTTTAGATTTTAGATTTGCGGTTTTAGATTGGATAAGAAATTTAGATTAACAATTCCGCTTCCAATCTAAAATCTAAAATCTCAAATCTAAAATCTTCTACCAGTCTCCGCCCGAGCCGCCGCCGCCGAAATCGCCGCCGCCGCCGAAGCCGCCCCAACTGTCTCCGCCGCCTCCGCCGCCCCAATCGCCGGACGAAGAACCGCCGCCCCAGCCGCCGGAAGACCTGTCGGACATACTGCTGGCGATGACCGAGCCGATGACCCACGGCAGAACGCCTCCGCCGCCGAATCCGCCGCCGCGCCAGCGATTATGGTTGTTGTAGTGGCGGCGTCTGGACGAGCGGCTGAAAATCGCCATTATGACGAAAAAGGCGATAACCAGACAGCACACGCCGCCGAGACTGCCGGTCGTTCTGATGTTGCCGCCGCCGCTTCTTTCTCTGGTTCGCCCGGTCGTCGGCGCGCCGGTATTGACGGGCTGGCTGGCGACGTTGCCTTTCGATTCAATCGTTCGGATATAGGCTTCAATCGTATCGGTCACGCCTTTCGTGTAATCGCCCTGTTTGAACGCCGGAACGAGATACTGGCGCTGGAGCTGCCCGACCACGCCGTCCGGCAGCTCGTCTTCCAAATCCTTGCTGACCTGCGTGAAATACTTGCGGTCGTCAACGGCTATGAAAAGCAGAGCCGAAGGATTATCGTCCGCTTTCGAGCCGATTCCCCAGCCGCGCGCGACCGCCAGCGAATAGTCGAAAATCGGGCGCTCGCCCGTCGTTCTGACGACGGCGACGGCTAATTCGACTTTCGGATTCGTCCGGTCGCGAAACTCTATTATGCGTCTTTCGAGTGATTCCTTCGCCCCCGCGTCCAGCACGCCCGCGTAGTCCATCACCGGCGAGGTCGGCGCGCCCAGAGGCGATTCGTTGATTGAAAACCCTTGAGAAAAAGCGTTGAGGCTTGCCAGCAGGCAGAGAATTACGACAAGCGGAAAGTTCGATTTGGCAAACGAGCGTTGTGTGTTCATTACTTTATAAATACATTTTCGCAAATCACAGCCGATTACGAAAGTCTTTTTTATAAAGTTCCTAATTTTCCAGCAGCGCATGAAGCAGAAAATGGATGAGAAAAAACAGCGCGACGCCCGCGAAAACCGAAAGGGAAACGAGCGGGCGCTTGCCGCCGTGATGATTTACTTCGGGAATCAAATCGCTCGCCGCCACGTAAAGCGTCACGCCGCAGGCGAGCGGCAGCGCGTAATTGATGGCGAATTCGATGTTTTGCCCGATGAGCAGAAAGCTGACCACGCCGATAAACGTCGTCAGTCCGACCAGCGAAGTCGCAAACAAAACTTCGCGAAAGTTTTTTCCCGCCGCCAGAATCATCGAGGCAATCGTAAAGCCTTCCGGGAATTTATGCAGAAAAACGGCGATGAAAACCAGCAGCCCGGCTTTGTAATCTACCTGGGAAGCGGCGGCAATCGAAACGCCGTCGAAAAACGTGTGAATCATCAAGCCGCCGATTGCCGTGTAAGCCGATTTGGTCGAAAGCAGATGGTCGCTGTGAAGTTCTTCGCCCAGATGGAAATGCGGCGCGATCGTGTGCTCGAAAAACTGCGTCAAAAGATAGCCGCCGAGCAGCAGAGCCATCGGAAAAACGAGCGTCTCGCCGGAAACCGGGCTTTTACCGGCGGCTTGCCAGAGCGAAATCGTTTTCGGAAGAATCTCGATAAAAGTCACCGCCAGCATAAAGCCCGCGCCGAGCGCGAGCACGTATTTCAGCGCGGCTTTGAAGCGCCCGTAAACGCCCGAAGGAACGAGAATCAGCCCGCCCAGAACGTTTGCGAAAGCGGCGAAAAGACCTAAAACGAGAAGTTCAAACGAATTGAAATTCATAAAAAGAAAACTTTACCGCAAAATTGCAAAGTTGTCAGATGTGAGATATAAAATACTATTAGAAAACCTGACGCCTTCCATTAAAAATCTCCAGCCATAGTTTAAGCAGTTGAATAAAACAAATTTTCTAAAAATATTGCTTGACAGCCCTGTGGAAATAATCGTAATATGCCTTAGAAGTGGTCAAAAATGGTCTAAAGTGGTCAGTTAGAAGAAAGAGCCAATCCTTGAAATAGTGTTTAAGATAATGGAGAGGTTTTAAGCACTTTCCCCAAAAACAGAAAATGTTACGCGGAAATTATACGGCGCGGATTGACGAAAAAGGACGGTTGAAAATCCCGACACATTTCCGGCGTAGGATAGAAGAAAAATACGATTCAGCGGAAGTCTATGTAACGAGCCTGACGGGCGAAAGTGTGCAAATTTTCCCGCTCAAAGAGTGGGAGATTATCGAGCAGAAATTATCGCTTTTGCCGACAACCGAAAGAGCCAGAACGATTTACGTCGCCGGCACGAGCTTTCACGGTCAGGAAAGCGAGATTGACAATCAGGGCAGAGTCTTGATTCACCCGCTCGTCAGAAAAAAAGCCGTTATCTACGGCGATGTGGCGGTTTTGGGTTATCTGACATATCTGGACGTCTGGAATATGGAAAGGATTGAGCGGTTTCTGGCGGAAAATCCTTTTACGGAAGAACACGGCGCATTGCTCGCCAGACTTGGAATCTAGGGTAAAGGTTCTTTGAAATCAAACGAGGAAACAACCGGAAACGTGCATAAATCCGTGCTTTTGGCGGAGACCTTGGAGTATTTAGCGCCAAAAACGGGCGAAATCTTCGTGGACGCGACGCTCGGACTCGGCGGTCACGCGGAAGCGATTCTGTCGGCGGCGGAAAACACGCGCGTTATCGGCATCGACCAGGACACGGAAGCGATTTCCAGAGCGCGGGCGAGACTCGAAAAATTCGGCGAGCGGTTTAGAGTCTTTCACGCGAATTTTTCGGAAATCAGGGAAGTTCTGATACAGGCGCGGGACGAAAAGGTTGACGGCGTTTTAGCCGATTTGGGCGTTTCGTCATTACAGCTCGACAGCGAGACGCGCGGCTTCAGTTTCCGCTTCGATGCGCCGCTCGATATGCGGATGAACGCCGAATCGAATGATGAAACCGCCGCCGAAATGCTGGGAACGCTTTCCGAGTTTGAAATCGCGCGCATCATCTACGAATACGGCGAGGAAAGATTTTCGCGCCGTATCGCGCGGCGCATAGTTGAAAAAAGAGAACGCGGCGAGAGCGTGCAAACGACGAAAGAACTCGCCGAGCTGGTTGAAAGAGCCGTGCCGCGCAGCAGCAGCGGCGGCGGCAATAAAAAAGACAGGATTCATCCGGCGACGCGCACGTTTCAGGCGCTCAGAATCGCCGTTAACCGCGAGCTGGAAATCCTGGAAGATTTCGTTAAGGACTCGATTGATATTTTAAAACCGAACGGGCGTCTGGTTGTGATAAGTTTTCACTCTCTCGAAGACCGCATCATTAAACAAACGCTGCAAAAACTGGCGGGAAAATGTTTCTGCCCGCCAAACTTTCCGACGTGCGTCTGCGGCGGAGCCGAAAAAAAAGTCGAAATACTGACGCGCAAGCCGGTAATTGCCGGCGAAGCGGAAACGCACGAAAACCCTCGCGCCCGAAGCGCCAAACTCCGAGCTTGTTTGAAACTGTAACCGTAACAACCGTAAGAAGAACAAGAATAAGAAAGCGATGAAAAAAAGAAACGTTCCGCAAAACAAAAAAACTGCGCGCGTGCCGCGTCGCGAGGGCGACCCGATTCCGTGGCGCTACTGTTTTCTGACTTTAATCTGCGGCGCGCTGCTGGTCGGCGGCTTTTTCCTCGCCGCGCGCCAGCATTTCACGGCGATTGACTACGGCATTAAAAACGCCCGCCTGCGCCAGGAGAAAGAAAATCTCGAAACTCAGCAGCAGCACATCAAGCTGAACCGCGAAATCACGCTTTCGCCCGCCGAAATCAGAAAAGCCGCGCGCAAAATCGGCTTTCGCGAAATGACCGCGAGCAATATCGACATTTCCAGCCGCCGCGCGAGCAGCAGCCAACCGGCGGAAAAAACGAAACCGGAAATCTTAAGCGGCAAGCCGTCGCAGCCGAGCGAGAGCGCGAATAAGGAAACGGCGAAAATTGAAAGCCGGGACGAAAAGAAAGCAGCCAAGACTACGAAAGAGGAAACGAAAAAAGCCGAGACGAAAACCGACCGGAAAAAAGAGTCGGCTCGGTAGATTTCAGCAGCAGCCGGACAGATTTTTCATTCAGGAATTATGCCGAAACGTTCGACCACAGTCAGACAGAGAAAAAATCCGACGCAGACCGCGTTTTCACGGTTTTTGTTTATCGTGGCGATTTTCGCGGTCTGGATTGGCATTATCGGCGTCCGCCTCGTCCACTTGCAGGTGACTCAGCACGAATGGCTGAGAGAAAAGGCGCTGGATTTGCGCCGCGTCGAAAAGAAAACCAAGTCTTTGCGCGGCGCGATTTACGACCGCTCCGAGCGCGCGCTGGCAATGAGCGTCAAGGTCAAATCTCTATACGCCGACCCGCAGCAAATCGAAGACGTCGAAGCGACCGCCAAAGCCGTCGCGGGCGCGCTGAAAATCAAGCCGCACGAAATTCTGAAAGACTTACAGGAAGCGAAACAGAGCGGCAAAAAATTCGTCTGGCTCGCGCGAAAAATCGACGAAACGGCGGCGCAGAAATTAAACGAATCGCTCAAGGTCGAAAATCTAAAGAAAGCGGACGAGCCGAAATTTCCCGGGCTGCACTGGCGCGAGGAGCAGAAACGCCAGTATCCGCAGGGCGCGCTGGCGGCGCAGGTCGTCGGCTTCAGCAACGCGGAAGACGTCGGGCAAGCCGGAATCGAGCTGGCGCAGGAGGAAAACCTGCGCGGCGCGGTCACCAAAAAAACGCAGGAGCGCGACCGCCTGGGCAGAATTTACGACGAATCGGACGCCGAGGAGCGCGAAGCGCCGAAGGACGTCTACCTGACGATTTCCAATTCGATTCAATACAAGGTCGAGCAGGCTTTGAAATCGGGCGTCGAAGCGGCGCGCGCGAAATCCGGAATCGCCATCGTTTTAGACCCGAAAACCGGCGAGATTCTGGCGATGGCTAATCATCCGACCTTCGACCCGAACAAATTCAACGAAGCCGCGCCCGAAGCGATTACCAACCGCGCCGTTCAGAGTCTCTATTCGCCCGGCTCGGTCTTCAAGCTCGTCACCTACGGCGCGGCGCTCGAAGAAAAACTTATCGCGCCCGACAAAATGTTTGACTGCGGCGGCGGCGTCATCAAGGTCGCCGGGCGCGAATTTGCCGACAAGCATTGTCACGATTCGATTTCCTACACGGAAGCGATGGCGGTTTCCAGCAACATCGGCGCAATCAAAACCGGGCAGATGCTCGGGCGTCAGAATTTCTACAATTACGCGCGCCAGTTCGGCTTCGGCGAGGCGACCGGCATCGAGCTTCCGGCGGAAGCGAAAGGACAAATCCGCGCGCCCGAAAACTGGTACGGCGACTCGCTGGCTTCGATGTCAATCGGCTACGAAATCAGCGTTACGGCTTTGCAAACGGCGGCGGCTTTTGCGACTATAGCCAATGACGGTGTAAGAGTTAAACCGCACATCATAAAAGAAATTCGCAGCAGCAACGGCGGCAGTAATAACAGCAGTAGTGAAGAGAAAAATATTCAGGCAACGGAAGTCGAGCGAGTGCCGGTTGTCAACGCTGAAACTGCGCGCTCGCTGCGGCGAATGCTGCGCGAGGTGGTCGTAAGCGGCACGGGAAAACGCGCGCGTTTAAGCGGCTACACGTCCGCCGGAAAAACCGGAACGGCTTGGAAATACGACGCGAAGCTGAAAAAAGTCAGCGGCAGCAAATACGTTTCCTCGTTCGTCGGCTTCGCGCCCGCCGATAATCCGTCGGTCGTGATTGCCGTCATTCTGGACGAGCCGCAGGGCGGAGCGCGCGACGGCGGGCAGGTTTCCGCGCCGATTTTCCGCGAAATCGCCGAGAGCGTTTTGCCGGAACTGAACGTCGTGCCCGACGGAACGCTGACCGCCGGGGATTTAACCGGCGAAGACATCCCGGAAGAATCTGAAATTCAACTGCCTGCGGCGACGGCGGCGAACAAATCCGCCGACAGGACGGACAAAAAAATTGACGAAAAAGGGGCTGGAAAAACCGAAAAAAACGATAAGACATCAATTGAAAAAATCGACAAGGCGAAAGAAAATAAAAAATTAACGGGAGAAAAAGAGAAATTGAAAAGCCCTAAAAATCCTGTAGAAACGCGGAAAAAGGAAAAGTCGAAAACAATTGCAAAAAACAGGGACGGCATTTCGAGCCACCGCTTTCTGAAATACAAGCTGATTTATGAAAACATCTCCGCGTCGCGGCGCAAAGCCTCGCTCGCGGAAACATTTTTTGAGAGGATAGAAGCCAAAACTTGAAACTGGAAACAGCCGCAAAATATATGAACGCCGACGCGTCCGCCGCCGCTGCCGACCTGCTTCAAACCGAGTTCAAAACGGTCACGATTGACTCGCGCGAAGTGCAGGCGGGCGACGTGTTTTTTGCGCTTTCCCAGCCCGATTACAGAAACAACTGTTTCAACGGCGATTTCGAGGACTCGCACAAATATATCCCGGCGGCGCTGGAAAAAGGCGCGCTCGCCTGCGTCGCGCGTCCCGACCGTTTTGAAGAGCATCGCGCTGCGCTCGGACAATTCAAAGACCGTCTTTTGCTGGTTGACGACGCGATTTTCGCTTTGCAGATGCTGGCAAAAGGCGTCTACGAAGAATGGAGCAAGCCGGTCGTCGCCGTCACCGGAAGCGCCGGGAAAACGACGGCTAAAACCTTGATTACCGAAGTTTTATCGTCGCGGCACAAGGTCTTGACGAACATCAAGAACTACAACAACGGGCTTGGACACCCGTTGACGGTTTTGCGCCTGCTCGGCGAGCCGGATTACGAAGTCGCCGTGCTGGAAATGGGAATGTCCACGCCGATGAACGAAATCGCGCGCCTGTGCCGCATCACGCCGCCGGACGTCGCGGTCGAATTGAACGTTTTGCCGGTTCACGTCGAACATCTCGGCTCGATTGAAAACGTGGCGAAAGCGAAAGCCGAGCTGGTCGAAGGAATGAAAACCGGCGGCACGGCAGTTTTAAACGCCGACGATTTTCGCGTTCTGGCGATGCGCGATTTGAGCAAAGGCGGGACGATTACTTACGGAATCGAAAACGAGGCGGACGTGACGGCGAAAAATATCCGCTTCGAGCGTTTCGGCGAAACGGCTTTTACTTTGCGGACGCCGAACGATGAGGCGGAAGTTTTGTTTCCGCTCAACGGCAGGCACAATATTTTAAACGCTCTGGCGGCTGCAGCAGCCGGTTTCGTTTTCGGAATGACGGCGCGGGAAATCGCCGCCGCTCTGCACACGGTCGCGCCGCCGCCGCAGCGCGGCGAGATTCTGCGTTTCCGAGCCGGATTTACGGTCGTCAACGATTCGTATAATTCAAACCCGGACGCCCTGATTTCGATGGTGCGGACTTTGGTTGACGGCGGGAAATCGGCACGGCGCAGAATCGTCGTCGCCGGAGAAATGCGCGAGCTGGGCGAAAGCGCGGCGCAGATTCATTACGAAACCGGGAAGCGGGTTGCGGAAATCGGCGTCGATAAGCTTTTCGGCGTCGAGGGCTTGGCGCAGAATCTGCTGGAAGGCGCGCGCGAAGCCGGTTTAAACGCCGTCGAGTTTTACGAGAATTCGCAGGCGGCAGCCGACAAGTTTGTCGATGAAATCCGGGCGGGCGATTTGGTTTTAATCAAAGGCTCGCGCGGCGTGCGGACGGAAAAGGTGGTCGAGAAGTTATTGGAAAAATTTGAATTGGAGACTCCAGAGTCCGGAGACTCTGGAGAGTCTTGAGAGTCAGAAGAAGTTTCTTCAATTTGACTCTCGACTCTCCGGACTCTCCGGACTAACGAACTGATGCTTTATTACCTTTTGTATAAGCTGATTCATCTCGGGCAGTGCGCCAACGGCTGCGATTCGTATTTTTTCAAAGTCCTGAACGTCGTCCAATACGTCACGTTCCGGACGGGAATGGTGACCGTCACCGCGCTGCTGCTTTCGCTGCTGCTCGGCAACAAGGTTATAAAGAAGCTGGCGGAGCTGAAATTCGGGCAGGAAATCCGCGAAGAAGGTCCGCAGGCTCATCACAAGAAAAAAGGCACGCCGACGATGGGCGGCATTTTGATAATCGGCTCGGTGATAATCTCGACGCTGCTCTGGGCGCGGCTCGACAGTCTTTATTTGTGGATTGCGCTGGGCGCGACGACGCTTTTCGCGGCGGTCGGATTTGCGGACGACTACATCAAGGTCGTCAAAAAACGCAGTCTCGGCTTGACCGGAAAACAAAAGCTCGCCGGGCAGCTTGTCGCGGCTGTCGGCGTTTGGCTGGCGCTTTATTTGTGGGGGAGTTACCCGTGGAATCTGAGCATTCCGTTTTTTAAAGCGACTGCCGTGCCCGACGGCATTACGTATATCACGCCGTGGGCTTATCTGCTCTTTATCATTTTCGTTCTTTTCGGCTCGTCGAACGCCGTGAATCTGACGGACGGGCTGGACGGGCTGGCGACGAGCGTGACGTTTATCGCCGTGTCGGCGCTGACCGGATTGACGTATCTCGCCAGCGACGCGCGCTGGGCTGAACGCCTCGATTTGACGCACAAGCCGGAAGCGGCGGAACTGACGATTTTCTGCGGCGCGATGGTCGGCGCTTCGCTCGGTTTTCTGTGGTACAACGCGCCGAAAGCCGAAGTTTTTATGGGCGACGTCGGCAGTCTCGCCATCGGCGGCGCGTTGGGAACGGTGGCGATTCTGACGAAACAGGAATTTCTGCTCCCGTTTATCGGCGGCGTGTTTATTCTGGAAGCGCTGTCGGTGAT
>JALZHR010000008.1 GCA_030860665.1 Acidobacteriota bacterium | reverse complement strand
CCCGGAATCTCCTCGCGAATCTCGCGCGAGATGTGGTCGAGAATGCTTTGCGTTGCGGCAAGACTCGTCCCTTGCGGACCGCGCAGGGAAACCTGGAAAGCCGATTCGTCTTCATCCGGCAAAAACGCCATTCCGACCATTTTGAAAAGCGGATAAATCGAGACGACCGCGATGACGCAAAGCAAAACGATCGCCCAGCGATGCCGCATCGAAAGCCTCAGCATCCACATATACGCGCCTTCGACCTTGCTGTAAAACCACGAATCCTTGCTGTCTTTTTCGCTCTCGTCTTTTCGCTGCTCGACCAAGGAAGCCGTGTTCGATTCCGCGCCGCGCAGGATTTCGTGGCTGCCGTGTTCTTCGGACTGCACGAACTCGGCGTCGCGCTCCTCGTCAAATTCCTTTTCCTTGTGCGGCTTAATCCAGCGCGCGGCGAGCATCGGCGTCAGGGTAAACGAAACAATCAGCGAAACGGCAATCGCCGCCGCCGAAGTCAGACCGAACGAGGACATAAAGCGTCCGACGATGCCGGTCATAAATCCGACCGGGATAAACACCGCGAGCAGCGAAAGCGTCGTCGCGAGAACGGCTAAACCGATTTCGCGAGTTCCTTCGACGGCGGCTTGAAAAGGATTCATTCCTTTTTCTTCGACAAAGCGATAGATGTTTTCCAAAACCACAATCGCGTCGTCAATCACGATTCCCACCATCAGCGTCAGAGCGAGCATCGTCATCTGGTTGAGCGAGTAACCGAGCGCGGCAATGACGGCGAAAGACGCGATAATCGAGGTCGGAATCGCCAGCGCCGCAATCAGCGTCGAGCGGAAATTCCAGAGAAATAAAAACACGACGACCGCCGCCAGCAGTCCGCCGATAATCAGGTGTTCCTCGATGGCGTGCAGGCTGTTTTCGATAAATTCCGACTGGTCGCGCGTGATGGCGATGTTCAAATCTTTCGGCAGCGTCGGCTGAATCTCAGCCATTCTTTCCTTGACGCCCTGAATCAGCGCGATGGTGTTCGAGCCGGACTGCTTGCGGACGGCGACCGAGACCGACGGAACGCTGTTGAGCGAAGCCGCCGTCGTCGGGTCGACGCCCGCATCCGCGACGCGCCCGACGTCGCCGATTTTTATCGGGTAACCGTTCCGGCTGGTGATGACGATGTCGTTAAATTCTTCGACCTTCGTGACTTTGCTCAGCGTTCTGAGCGCCGTCGTGCGCGCGCCTTCCTGCACCGAACCGCCCGGCGATTCCGTGTTCTGCGCGCGAACGGCGTTGACGACCTGCGTCACCGAGAGATTGTAGGCGCGCAGGCGGTCGGGATTGAGGTAGATTTTTATCTCGCGATTGCGCGCGCCGAAAATCTGCACTTCGCCGACGCCTTCGGCGTTTTCAATCCGCTCGACAATCTGGTTCTGCACCAAATCCGTTAATTCGACGACCGAGCGCGGCGCGCTGACCGTGTAAATCAGGACGGGCTGCGAATCGGGGTCGGCTTTGCGGACGGTCGGCGGGTCGGCTGTCTCGGGCAGGCGATTGAGAACGCCGCTCAGCTTTTGCTGAACTTCCTGATAAGCCTGGTCCGGGTCTTTTTCGAGGCTGAACGTCAGCGTCACGTTCGAGCGTCCCTGCGACGAGGACGAGCGCATTTCCTCGATGCCGGGAACGGTATTTACCGCGCCTTCGATAATGTCCGTAATCTCGGTTTCCATCTGCTCGGGCGCCGCGCCCGGATTGGAAGTCGAAACCGAAATCGTCGGCAAATCAATCTTCGGAAAACGGTCAACGCCGAGCGTAAAAAAGCTGAAGCCGCCGACGACCGTCAAAAGCAAAACGATGACCGTGGCGAATACCGGACGGTGAACACAAATTTCGGCTAACCATTGCATAAAATATTTCCCTTATGACTGCGCCTGAATCTCAACGCGCGCGCCCTCGTAAAGCTGGTCTAAATTGCTGACGGCAATCGTTTCGTCGGCGTTGACGCCGTTTAAAATCTGAATCATATCGCCTTCTTCCGTGCCGATTTGAACCACGCGCAGCTTGGCGACGTTTTCCTGAATGACGAAAATGCGGTAGGACTGCGTCGTCTGGTCGTTGACGACGGCGGTGCGCGGCACGAAAACGCCGCTGCTGCCGCCTTCGCGCACGATTCTGGCGGTCGCGAACATTCCCGAGCGCAAAGCGTTGTCGCCGTTTTCAATCGAGGCTTCGACGATAGCCGAGCGCGAATTCGGGTCGACCGCCGGATTGACCGCCGAGACGACGCCGCCGAATTTGCGGTCTTTGTAGGCTTCGACTTCGAGCTGGACGGCTTTGCCGATGGTCACGAAAGGCACGTCCGCCTCGGCGACCTGCATCTGCAATTTAATCGGGTTGGCGCGCAAAATCGTCGCGATGACCGAGGCGGTCGAAACGAATTCGCCGACGGCGACCGGGCGATTGCTGATAAAACCGGCGAAAGGCGCGCGAATGACCGTGTCGGCGATGGCTTGCTGCGCAGTTGCGACCTGCGTGCGCGCGGCTTCGACCTGCGCCTGCGCGGCGCGAATCGCCTGATTGTTCTGGCGCGCGGCGTTGCGCGCGGCTTCCTGCTGCTGGCGCGCGCTGTTGACGCGGGCGCGAGCAGTATCCCGCGCCGTGCGATACTGCTCGTAATTCTGAATCGAAACGTCGCCCGTCTCGGCTAAATCGCGATAACGTCTCTCGTTGGCTTCGGCTTGTCTGAGTTCCGCAAGCGCCTGCTCGTAATTGGCGGTCGCCGCCTGAACTTCGGGAATCGTCGAGGCGTTGAAAGTTCCGCCCTGGGTCAGCCCGAGACGTGCTTCGGCTTGCCGCACGCCCGCGATTGCCTGCGTCACGCCGGCTTGCGCTTCCGCCAGCCGCAGGCGCGCGTCGCGGTCGTCTATCCGCGCGATAACGTCGCCCTGCCCGACGAACTGACCGACGTTTGCCGACACGTTCACGATTTTGCCCGCCGCTTTCGGCGCGACGTCCGAGGTTTCGTTGGCGACCAGAGTTCCGGTCGATTGAATGAAAGCCGGAACTTCGCGCGCAATGGCTTTCGCCGCCGTCACGGCTACGACCGGACCGGCGTCCGCCAGCGGCGGCGGGTTGCCGTTACTGTTTCCGCCGCCGCCGCGCCGGTTGCCCTGCGCCGAGCCGCCGCCGCTGCTGCACGCGGCTGAAAAAACCAGAGCCGCCAGCATAAATAAAACAAAGACGCCGAAAAAACCGCCTCGGCGAAAAAAAATAAAAAAGTGCATAGAAATAGTTTTACCGCAAAAACAAACGATTTGCTAAAAATTTTGCGGCGCAAGCTTTCCGAATTGAGTTTTAAAATTATTGCCGCCCGCCCGCGGTTTTAAAAAATCGCCCGTAACCTTTATAGACAATCGTAAACTTTAAATGGTTACAGGTCGGTCTCTTTCTTTACAAAACTTTACTCCTGAATTTGCCTGTAACTTTTCCCGGCGATTCCGTGTCTTATCAAAATAGCGGCAGGGGCAGTTTTTTAATTTGATTCTCAGACTTTCTTTCAAGGGCGCTTGTGAATATCATTTTAGTTGATACAATTCGGGGAAAATTTATCGCAAATGATAAATCGACAAGGGAGCATCGTTTGAAAGATTACGCGGAACTGTCGGATTTGGAGCTGGCGCAGCGCAGCGGGAAAGGCGACGAAAACGCCTTTGCTGAAATCGTGCGCCGCTACACGCCGCGAGTTTTCCGCTTCGTCAGTCGCTTTTTCCGCCAGCGCGGCGTGATCGAGGAAGTCGCGCAGGACGTTTTCCTGCGGATTTTCACGCAGTTGAAAAGCTACGAGGGGCGCGGTTCGTTCGAGGGCTGGCTGACGCGCATCACGGTCAACACGTGCATCAACCAGCTGCGCAGCGCCAAGCGCGAAACCGAATTGACCGTTTCCGCCCTGAGCGAGGCGGAATCGGACTGGCTCGAACAAAAAATGTCGGACGCGGCGGCGATGCGGCATCAATCCGACGAGGAAAAACTGATTGCCGCCGATTTGGTCAACCGCGTGCTGGAAACGATGTCGGCGGACGACCGTCTGGTTCTGACCTTGATTGACGGCGAAGGACATTCGATTCGCGACATCTCGGGAATGACCGGCTGGACGGAATCGAAGGTCAAGATTCAGGCGTTTCGCGCGCGGCGGCGAATGCGCGAGGCGGTCGAGAATTTAATGCGGAAAACGCCGCAACCGCAGCAGAAACAGCAGAAGGCTTAAAATGAAAAACGAACATATTTTAGAGATTTTGGACGAAAAAGCGTTCGGCGCGCTCGACGAAACGGAACTCGGCTTTATCAAAGCGCACGCCGCGCGGTGCGCAAGCTGTTTTCAAGCCTTTGAAGCCGCGCGGATTTCTTCCGTTTTATTGCAAACGCACGCCGCCGCAGAATTTGAGCCGTCGCCGTTTTTCCAGACGCGCGTGATGGCTAACCTGCACGAAAAGCAGGCGAAGATAAATCCTTTCGCCGCTATCGGCAGGCTCTGGAAAGCGTCGGCGTATCTGGTCGTGATGATGGTCACGATGGTCGTCGCGCTGATTGCTTTGACGATTTTCGCGCCGGAATTCAACGCCGTTTCCGGCGGCACGGCGCAGGCTTTCTCGTTCGATAATTATTCCACCGATATGGTGATTATAAACGAAAGGCTGCCCGGCAGAGAGCCGACCAACGAGCAGGTTTTTCAGATAATTTACGATTCTTCGGCGGCGGCGACAGAGAGCGCGCCGAGAAAATAACGATATATGAACAGCAGCAGTAAATTTAATTGGCAGGTCAGAATCGCGGCGCTCAGCGTCTTTCTGCTTGGCTTCCTCGCGGGCGGATTGGCTTTGAATGCCTATCACGTCTGGTTCGCGGCGTCTTCACCGACGAAGCAGCAGCGTTACGAGCGCATTTTCGACCAGCTTTCCCTTTCCGACGGGCAGAAAACGGAAATCCAGAAAATCGTCGGCGAAACGCGCGAGGAAATTCAGGCTTTGAGAAAAGAATCCGAGCCGCGCGTCAAGGAAATTCGCTCGCGCGCCGACGAAAGATTTCAGAAAGTCTTCACGC
Source organism: Acidobacteriota bacterium (assembly GCA_030860665.1). Lineage (GTDB taxonomy): Bacteria > Acidobacteriota > Blastocatellia > Pyrinomonadales > Pyrinomonadaceae > JALZHR01. Next base: position 1,273 of record JALZHR010000008.1, on the reverse strand, counting down.
CCGAACAATGGCAGAAATTTCAAAATCTCAGAGACGAGCTTCGCGAAAACGAAAAAAATTCGGGCAAGTAAAAAGTAAAAAGGCAAAAGGCAAAAGTAAGGAAGCGATTTCTTCACTTTTGCCTTTTGCCTTTTTACTTTTGCCTTAAATTTACTTTTCGCCGCGTTCTTTTTCGACGTCCGTTTCCAAATCCACTGCAAGCTTTCTGGTCGTCGGCTGGTCGAAAGATTCAATCCAGCGAATCGATTCTTCCAGAATCCGGTGCTGGTATTCCTTCCAGTTCGGCTTGCCGGCGACGCTGCCCAGCTCGCCTGCGTAATAAGCGGCGCGCGGCGGGCGAATCGTTTCCGTCAGCTCTTTTTCGACCGAAATCATCATCGTCGGAATGCCGGTCTGCTCGATGGCGCGGGCGAGAATCGCCACGCTCTGGTGACACAGGCGCGACGCCGGAATGAGCAGCGCGCCCTGCGTGCCGTAGCGATGCAGGCGCTCTATCAGCTTCGGCGCGATTTCGTCGGCGACCAGCCGCGCGTTCGGAATAAAGCCGTTAAAGCTCCACCAGACATCGTTTAGATGACCGATAAAGGAATTGGCTTCCAATTCCTGCAGGCGGTCAACCGGAATCTGCACGTTGCGGTCCTGCTGGACGGCGGTCGGGTCGTAGCCGCGCGCGGCGTAGCGCAAATCGGCGGCTCCGACTTCGGTAGGAATCTCGCGGAAATTCGGGTCGCCGTCTCTTGCCGTCGTGTCGAAAGGCTCGGTGCCGTCGATATACGCGCCCGCCGAGGAAATCAAAGCCAGGTTCAGAAACGGGTGCGCGCGCCGAATCGGCGTAAAAGGCGCGTATTTGTTTTCGACAAACGAGTAGTTCGTCAAATTCTCGTTGTATCGCCAGCGCGAATAGCGTCCCGACCATTGATTGACGTTTTCAATCGGTTCGTCCTGGCGGACGACCGTCTCGCGGGCGGCAAGCCCCAGTCTGCGTTCGATGTTTTCTTTAAGCGTATTGAACATTTGTTTTACCGGATAAAATTATTTCTCGCTCTGTGCGCCAACAGAAAATATACAACTAAAGCGGCGAGCATCGCAAAAGCCAGCACCGCGACCGAATAACCGTGCAGCGCGCCGAAAGCGATGCGGAGCGGGTCGTCCGCCGCCACTTCGTCAATCGGACGCCCGATTTGACGGCGAATATCGTGCAGCCGCGCGCCGATAACGAATTGCCCGAAAGCGCACGCGGCGGTCAAAAATAAAAGCAAGCCCTGCTCAATCC
>JALZHR010000213.1 GCA_030860665.1 Acidobacteriota bacterium | reverse complement strand
GGACGCGCCCGGCTTCGACAAAGCGGCAGATGATTTTCTCGTTTGGGTAAAATCGACTAAAGGCGAATCGAGCACATACCGGCGCTACAAATTCGCGTGTGAAGTATTGAATGGTCATGCGATACGCTCACCCGTCAGAAAGCCGCAAAGAAGAAGCAATAAAGCAGTATGCTCGAGCGAGAAATAAAGGTAAGGCAAAAGCAGTCTAAAGCGGGAAATTTGAAGTTGGAAGCTACAAAAACAGATACAGCCTGCTATTTCAGCAGGCTGTATCTTTTCTAACTTATTCAGTTGTAACCTCTTACGCTTTCGCGAAAGAGGTGTGTTTATGAATTATCATATTATCACCTCCAGGACTGACTTAGATGCCGCTTTTCGTCTGCGGTTGCTTGAGATTATTTTTTTTTCGCGAAAAAAAATAAAGCCCGCCGTTCCGAGCGGTGAGCCTTTTCAAGGGAAGATAACCAGTTGTCCGTTTTTGTCCTGTCAATTAATAGATAGACGCGCGCTAAAAAGGTTTTTGCGAAAAAAATTTGCCTGCTGATAGAAAAAATCGGCGCGCGGTTTCTATTTTACGACGACCTGAAACAAGCCCCAAGTCAGCTTATCATAATTTATAACACCGGGAATTTTCTAAGCGCCGATAAAATAATTGACGCGGCTTTCGATTTTTTGCTGAATCGCCCGCAAATGTTCCTCCGAATCGGCTTCAAAGCGCAGAACCAGAATCGCCTGCGTGTTCGATGCGCGCACCAAGCCCCAACCGTCGTTGAACAGAATTCTCGCGCCGTCCGTCGTGATAACTTGGTTCGTTGCGGAAAATTCTTCGGCGATTTGACGGACGACGACGAATTTTTTTTCTTCCGGGCAATCGACGCGGATTTCCGGCGTCGAAACGCTCTCGGGCAAATCGGCGAGCAGCTCGGATAATTTCAAATCGGTTTTCGAGAGTATTTCCAGAACGCGCGCGCCCGCGTAAGCCGCGTCGTCGAAGCCGTAAAAACGGTCGGCGAAAAAAATATGCCCGCTCATCTCGCCCGCTAAAAGCGCGCCGGTTTCCTTCATCTTGGCTTTTATCAGAGAATGCCCGGCTTTCCACATCAGCGGGTTTCCGCCGCGCGCTTCGATGTCGGCAAATAAATTCTGCGAGCATTTTACCTCGGCGATAATCGTCGCCGACGGATTTTCCTTTAAAACCGAGCGCGACAGCAAAACCATCAGTTCGTCGCCCCAGATAATTCTGCCTGTTTCGTCAACGACGCCGATGCGGTCGCCGTCGCCGTCAAAGGCGATGCCCAAATCCGCGCCGCTCGTTTTTACTGCTTCAATCACGTCGAGCAGGTTTTCGACCACGGTCGGGTCGGGATGATGATTCGGAAAATTCGAGTCCGGCTCGGTAAACAACTCGATTAATTCGACGCCGAGCGCTTTATAAATCGGCACCGCCGTAACGCCGCCCATCCCGTTTCCGGCATCGACGACCGCTCTTAATTTTTTATCGCCGCCGAGCGAGACGCGCGACGAAATCTCGCTCCGGTAATCTTCCAGAATGTCCAGCCTTTCGACTTTTCCAGCGCCTTCTGCGAAATTTCCGGCAAAGGCGATTTCCCTGATTTCCTGAATCTGCTCGCCGAACAGCGCATTTTTGCCGAGACAAATCTTAAAGCCGTTGTGGTCGGGCGGATTGTGCGAGCCGGTAATCATCACGCCGCCGTCGACATCGCGGGTGAAAACCGCGAAATACAAAACCGGCGTCGGAACTCTGCCGATGTCCAAGACGTCGCAGCCGGTCGCGTTCAGCCCCGCGACGAACAAATCGCGAAAACGCGGCGAGCTTTCCCGCGCGTCAAATCCGAGCGCGATGCGCCGGGCGTTGTTCTGCCGAAAAAAAGTGCCGATTGCTCCGGCTAAAATCGAGACGGTTTCGTCCGTCAGATGCTCGCCGACGATGCCGCGAATGTCGTATTCCCTGAAAATGTTCGGATTCATAAAGTGTTCGTGAATCGTAAATCGTAAATCGTGAATCGCGAATCGTCAATCGTGAATCGCAGGTCGAAAGCTTCGTGCAATTCACGATTTGCGATTTGCGATTTACGATTCACGCCTCGCGATTCGCGATTGACGCCCCTTTTGTTATACTCGAAATTTGCTTTCGGGCAACACGGGCGGCGCTGTCGGGCATCGAAACGTGTTGAGCTTCGTGAATATTCCGTAAAAAAATATGAAAAATTTGGTTCGTTTTTTAGGATTTCTGGGTCTGTCTTTAAGTTTTGTTCTGTCGGTTTCGGCGCAGACGCCGCGCACCAGCCCGACTCCGCCGCGCACCGGCGATGAGGCGGGCGGCGGACAAGTCAGAACGTTTGAGGTTCGGCTGCCCGTGACCGTGAAAGATAAAAAGAAAAATCTCGTTTCGGGTTTGAAGAAAGAAGATTTTCTGGTTTTTGAAGACGGCGTGCAGCAGGAAGTCACTTTTTTCAGCGACGAAAAAACGAATCCGCCCGTCTTTGTCGGCGTTCTGATGGACACTTCGCCCTCGACCGCCGGAAAAATGAGATTCTCGAAAGAAGCGGCGAAGAATTTTATTTACACCGTGACGCGCATCCGCAAGGACAAAGCCGCGTTTATGACCTTCGACCACGAAGTCAACCTGATTCAGGATTTTACGGATAAGATGGATTTGCTCGATAAAGCCGTCGACGGCGTGAAAAAGACCGGCTCGCAGACGGCGCTTTACGACGCCATCTGGCAATTTTCGGATGAAAAGCTGCGCAACGCGCCCGGCAGACGCGTCATCGTCATCATCACCGACGGCGACGACACGTTCAGCCGCGCCGACATCAACGACGCCATTGACATCGCCCAGCGAACCGAAACGACGATTTTCGCCATCTCAACCAAAGCCGGATTTTTGGGCAGCGTTCCCGGCGTCGAAGCCGGAACGGTCAAGGACGAAGGCGACAAACTGCTCGACCGCCTGTGCCGCGAAACCGGTGGCGAAGCGTTCTATTCGGGCGATATGCTCGCGCTCGAAAGAGCCCTGGACAAGGTGGCGAAGGAATTTCGCGGTCAGTATATCGTCACTTATCGCCCGGCAAACCAGGAATACGACAACAGAAAACGCAAAATCGAAGTTCGGCTGGCGGATAAGCAGAAAGCGGATGATTACAGAATCCGCACAAAGACCGAATATCGGGCTGTCAATGACGGCTTAAAAAAGAATTAACGCCGCGAGCGGCGGGTGAGGTAGAGGGAAAAAAACGGAAAAGATTTTCCCGTAATCGTAAATCCCGAATCAAAAGGCGCGTTCATCATAAGAAAAGAGGTAGAAATGTCAGGCAGTAAAAATTTAACGGTTTTGTTGGTCGGTTTGTTGTTCGTCGCGACGGCGCTCGTCGGCTGGAATTTTTCGGCGGCGCAGCAGCAGCAGCAGCAGACGCAGAAACAATCCGCACCGTCGCCGACCGTGACGCCCGGCGGCGATGTCGTCGAGGAAGACGACGAGCCGATTAAAATCGACACCGAGCTGGTCAACGTGCTGTTTACGGCGCAGGACAAAGACCGCCGCCTGTTGACCGATTTGAAAAAAGAAGACATCCGAATTCTCGAAGACGGTCAGCCGCAGCAGATTTTCACCTTTGCGCGGCAGACGGATTTGCCGCTTTCCATCGCGCTCGTGATTGACACCAGCCAATCGCAGCAGCGCACTCTGCCCGAAGAAAAAGACGCCGCGAAAGCCTTCGTCGAATCGGTCGTCAGACCGGAAAAAGACGAAGTCGCCGTGCTTTCCTTTACGGGCGAAACGACGCTCGAACAGGATTTGACCGGAAACGTCGCGCGCCTGCGCCGCGCCATCGACCGCGTCGAGTTCGTTCCCGCCGCCGGAACTTTAAACGGCGTGCTGATCGGAACGCCGCCGATTTCGGGCAGAAGCCAGCAGGTCGCCGGTTCGACCGCCATCTGGGACGCTCTCTGGGTCACCTCCGGCGAAGTTCTGGCGAAAGCTCCGGACAGAACGCGCCGCGCCATTATCCTGATGAGCGACGGCGTCAACACTTTCGGCAGCAAAAAACTGGAAGACGCCGTCAACCAGGCGATAAAACACGACGCGATTATCTACAGCATCGGCATCGGCGATTATTATTACGGCGGCATCGACGAAAGCGCGCTCAGAAGAATCTCGGAGCGCACCGGCGGACGCGCCTTTTTTCCGAGAGACGAAGCCGAATTGCGCAAGGCTTTCACGCAGATTCAAATCGAAATGCGCTCGCAATATCTGATTGCCTACGAGCCTTCCAATCAAAAACGCGACGGCACTTTCCGCAAAATCGAGATTCAGGTCTCCAACTCCGAGTTAGCCAAACAGAAAATCCGGCTGACGCACCGGCAGGGATATTTCGCCAAAACCGAATCCAAACAAATGAAGCCGACGAAATAACTCGACGGCGAAAACAGTCCAGAAGGTGAAAAACTAAACCACTCTGCACTGGAAGTGCAGAGGTTTTGCTTGGACTGAAAGTCCGTTTCAACTATTCAAGGATGAACGAATCATTGTCCTTGTTCGACGGATTTCGATGATGTTCCAAATAT
>JALZHR010000576.1 GCA_030860665.1 Acidobacteriota bacterium | reverse complement strand
CCTCTTGACCGTCAATCACGAACGTGTTTTCCGACCCGGAAGCTCCGTCGACTTGAAAACCTCCGCTGAGCGGCTCATTGCGAACTGCCGGAGCGACCTGCAAAAGCGACGTAAAGTTATTTCCTTTTGGAAGCAGCTCCGCTTGTTTAGCGGTAATGTTGGTTTGGATTTTATTATCAGTCGGGTCAATCGCGCCGGCGTCGCCCGTCGCGGTCACGTCAACTGTAGCGCTCGTTCCAGCTGCGCCTAGTGAAACTTCCACCGGCGTGGTTTTACCCAGAATAACCTCGATGTTCGTCAGCGTGGCTGTTCCGAATCCTCCGGTGGCTGCCGTCGTTATCGTATAGAAACCGGGCGGCACCTCAAGCACGCGGAAGAAACCATTTGAATCGGCGGTGACCGTTCGTTTAAAACCGACGGACGCGTCTTGACGCGAACCGTTCGTGTTTGACCAGTTGGTAATAGTTACTTCAACGCCGGGGACGATGGCGCCGGTTTGGTCTTTAACCGTTCCTTCGATGCGTCCGCCGGTCTCCTGTCCGAAGACAGTCGCGCTAAAGCAAAGCAAAACTATCAAAAATAGCAAAGCAAATCTAGAATTTTTACTCATTTTTACACTCCTTTTATTAAACAACCCGCCTCAGAAGTTCAATTTCTTTGCAGATTTTGCAAAAAATCGTATATTCAGCTTCATTCAGCCAAAGTTGTCACAATCTAAAAGGCGCAACGGGTATACCAATCGATACCTGGTAAAGCGCTCGTCGGTTTTAAATGGAGCAATTTGAAGTGACTAATCTCAGAATAAATCCGGGCTCGCTCGATTGAAACTATTTTTTTATATTTCACTTGTCTTAAATCTGATGGAAAATATCAGCAGGCTAATTCCGGAGATAGTTTTGGCGGACAAAACGAGAAATCTTGGAAAATTTGGATTTAAATTTAGCTAAATGTATGAAACTAAAACAATTATCCGAACGATATTTTAGATTATATTCAATATTTCGCACGTTCGATTTCTAATGTCGATAATTTACAGCGAAAGGTCGGCGTGTTTCCGTTAATTTGCGTTCTGACAGAAAATCCATCCGGCGAAACCTTAATTATTTTCTCGCGCGCGACTGTTTACGACTTATGACCCGGCAGTATAGTTCGCCTCACGGATTTCTTCCATTATAGAGACGCCTTCGACGGCTTCATCGTCAAGCCATTGCCAGAACTCTTTCAACCGCAAGGTTCCGCTAACGGTCTGTTCGGGAACGGCTCGACATTTGCCGATGCGCAACTCATCATCTTCCTTAATGTGTTGGTATCTCATATCCAGGCTGCCGTCGTCGTTTACTTTTCCAATCAGGAGACCGAATCTGATGCCGCCGCCTCTGTAATTTCCCCAAACTAAATCTTTCTTCTGGCGAAATCGGTAAATAATCGTGTTGCTGTCCGAGGTTTGATTCAGAGAGCTGTTGGTCGAGCGAAACCGTTTTTTGTTGTAATTGATATTAGTCATTGTAGTGTTGGGATTGCCGGTAAATGTAATCGAATAAAAAGTTTGACGTTGCACCAACTTTTGCCTGGTGAAAAGCAGTATAATCGGTAACAAACCCACGCGCCGTGAAGAAAGTGATAAGCCGACGAGGATTTGTGACTAAAGGCAAATTTGAAGAAAGATGCTGATTTTTCAGGATTCATTGGAAGAATTCAGCGATGATTGCGAATCCGAATCAACAATAATATTTGCTGTGAATTAGTTTTCGGAAGCCGATTATGTCTTCTTCATTTTTTATCATCGCCTGATGAGAAACGGCGGGCTGAGAATTTATTACCTTTATTTCATTAATTTTCTTATCGGAAGAGCCCGGAAAACCGCCCTAATCAAGAAGTAATTCTTTTCGCGCATAGAAAGGTTTAAATAATTCCCAGCCCGACAGACATTTTTTTATTGAGAATTTTGATTTTCAAATCTCTCGGAGAAGGATTTACATTTGACTCGCTCATTTAGAATTCGCCGGCAACCAGGTTTCCAAAATCACCTCCGGATTATCCGCCGAAAACTTATCGAGCAATGCCACATTATTGTTCTTTAAATATTTATCGAAAAAAGCGAGCGTGTAATCATTGATGATTTTTAATATTCGGCGGTGCTTTTCAATTTCCGGCGCGCCGGTGAGTAGGGCAATCAGCATCGGGTCATCGCTAAAGCTTTGGTGTGTCGCACCTTTAACAACCACACGTCGGCTGCCGGATTCCACGCTCGAATAAATTTTCCTTTCAAATTCTTCCTTCATCTCCTGCCACCGTTGACGGGATAGTTTCCAACTCTTCAACATCTCGTCAGGCGGTGAAAAGGGTTTGGTAATAATCATAAAAGGCTGAACGAAGCTCTTTCCAGAGTCGTCAAGATAAAATGGACCTTGTCTAGTCATTCCGTCGAGGTTAAGACAAGCTTTAAAGCGTATATCGGAACGACAAACTTCTCCTGCCATAACGCCGCCGACCGAATGCCCGAAAACGCCGGCACGATTTAAATCAAACCGTCCGCCGAAAATAGTTCCGCTCTGGTCGGAATTCATCTTCTCCAACTGATTCAAAACAAAACTGGCATCCGCTGCGCGCACTTTGACTCGCTCGCGGTAAAAACGTTCATAATCGGAAAGCGCTGGCTCCGGCGCAACGGGCGAAACAGGAGCCGGCGGTCTGATTTTCGACCACTTTTCATCGGCAAATCCGATAGCCGAGCCGTCAGACAGAATAACGCCGCGGGCATCAAACGGATGGTCGATTGCCGCGACAATGTAACCGCGACTAACCAATTCTCCAATTAAGAAACTGTAAAGCGCGCTATTCATCATATTTCCGTGAGAGAAGATGAGAACGGGAAATTTTGCCTCAGCAGACGCGACCGGCGGTCTTTCCTGCAAACAGGTTTCTACGGATTGCCAAGCTGAAACCTCACGCCCTTTAATTACCTTTTTTAAAAGCTCGAGATTGGGAAAATAAGGAGCTTTTTCACCTTTGTCTAAGCGCTCTGCCGGGTACCACAAATGAACGATTATTTCCCGGTAGTCGTCCAGAGCATCCGTCATCACTTCGGGGCGTGATTTGTCGACCCATCTAAACGAAGTCCGCCCGAGGGCGTGCTGCCCTGTCGGACACGGCAACTTCTCCAAACCGAAGGCAAGCGAAGCAAAACTTAAAATGATAATTAGGATGCCAGCCGAGTTGCGGCGAATGACCGACAGCGAATAAAAAAACAGATTATCCATTTTATGTCTCCTTTATTTTACGTGTCTTCCTTTTACGTTCATCTTCCGGGAAAGTTTGCTTGTCAAAAAATACAATTAAAGATTTTCACTGAAGTTAGGCACAGCGGAAACAGATCTGTTACGACCCGCAGACAGCGAAGGATTAGACGAGGAAAATGATGCTTGAAGTTCTTTTTATGTCTCTAAACCGGCGAGAAAATCGAAGCGTTTAGATATAAGCCGCGAATTTAATAACCGTCACCGGTTTCATACATAACCGAATGCCCGCGTTTCGGCAAATATCGGCTCGCTTTCCTTTTTCTGCGAGATACCACCTTCTAAACGCGCTTCATCACATTCAATGGCTCAAACTATCCTGAAAAATGCTAAACTTTGTTGCGCTTCGCCGTTGAAAACGCTGTCTGGCTACGCCGCCGCTTAAAATTGAGCCGGTGATTTTATTATTTTATGAAGATTGACGAATCGGTAAAGGAATCCGTCCGAAAATGGCTGCTTATCTTCTCCGTTTACACGCTGGCTGCGCTTTTTTTCTCCAGCAATTATGCTCTGCAAAATCAGATTGCGCCCGTCCCGATTTCTTTTGTCAAAGCGTTTTCTATTCAGCTGGCTTCGCTTTACGCCTGGTTTTGCCTGACGCCGCTGATTCTGCGTTTAGCCGAGAAATTTCCGCTCGACACCGGCAGATTCAAAAGAAATTTGCCGATTCATTTAGCGGGCAGCGTGTTTTTTGTCTTAGTCAAACAAGCTTCGGACGCTTTTACTTATCCTTGGATTGGTTTCCCGATGCCGGGCACTTTGAAATCATATTCGGAGACGTATGTGTTTCTGCTTTTTCTCAATTCTCATTGGAATTATTTTGTTTACTCGGTTATCATCGGCGTGATTCACGGCGTCAATTATTATAAAAAATTAAGAGAGAGAGAGGTGCAGGCGGCGCAGCTCGAAGCCCGGCTGGCGCAGTCGAATCTACG
>JALZHR010000573.1 GCA_030860665.1 Acidobacteriota bacterium | reverse complement strand
CGTAGATTCTTTCTTCGACGGGCACGCGCGGCGCTTTGAAAAACTGCCAACATTTGTTCAGAAACCAATCCGAGCGGCGGCGGTTTTCGGCTTTCCGGTAGGCGTTGTAAAATTCCTGCGCCGTGTAGACCGAGTTGGCGATGTGAAAATCGAAGATTGCCAGCGTGTAATTGCCGATGACGCGCCGCGCCAGCCAGCCGCCAGCCGCGCCTTTCGTCATAAACGAAGCGATGTTGTCGTCCATTCGCTCGGCGCTGAAATGGACGAGCATCGGGCGACCGAGTTGTTTGAATTTGCCTATCCGAATCATCGCGCCGAGCATCGAAATCGTATATTTATCGGTGACTTCGATTAAATCCGGCTGCTCGTCCAGCAGAATCCGGCGAATCAGCGAATCATTCTGCATATACTGCCACGGCATTATCAAACGATATCGCTTGTCGAAAACGGGCGAATATTTGGCGGGAACGTAATAGATTTTGGCGTAATCGTTGACTTGCTCGACCGCTTCGGTTTCGCCGGGAACAATCAGGCGAACTTCGCGGCGATGACGCGCGGCGGCGGCGAGCAGGTTATTGAAGCTGGTGCTGATGCCGCCCGAATTTTTGTGATAATAATTGGTGATGTGAACCGATTTCATTCAACTAAATCGTTTTGTCGTCTAAACGCAAAAGTCTTGACACTTTCTCGTAATCTTTGATATGCTTCGCGCATCTTTCTGAAATTTAAGGAAGCATTATGCTCCCAGGCTGCCCACAATTCAGGTTGCGAATTTTTATTCTCTCACAAAAGAGAATGATATGTAATCGAGGGTTTGCAAAGCCGGGCGAAATTTCAGAAAAAATAGTTTAATTAAAAAAGCCTTGAAGCCGCTTGCAACGACCTCAAGGTTTTTGTTTTAGTGCGTCTGCCGCGTTCAGACAACAGATGCGACTATCGCAATTAGCATCATAACGCGGAATGCGGCAGGGGTTCAATGCACACAAGAGAACCAAAGAACGGATTGCGTTAGAGTTGTCGGTTTTTCTTTGATTCTCCTTAGAGATTTCTATGGAGGAAATATGTTGAAAAATACAGTTAATTTTTTGAGCCTTTTGTTAGTTCTTACCGCGTTGTTTGCCAATAGCGCAATCGCACAAACTCTCGGAAATAAAAACTCATCTACGAAAACCGCGGGACAGACAAATCCGAACTTCAATGAAAACAAATCTAAATTGTTTTCGGAGAGATGCGTGGAATCAGAGGCTGAAGCACCTGACGGCAGCATTATATGGCTTGATGTTATATTGCTTGCAGAGCCGCAGGGCATTCCGTTTCTTTTTGTGTGGTTTCCTGCACATATGTTTCGAGTGTTAGTCCCAAAGAGCTAAAAGGCTATGGAGATAAGAGTATGAATAAAGAACTAAGCCCGGAGCGGAAACATGAAATTGGAATCTCTGTGCTGCTGTTTGAAGCTTCGATGTTTGGGCATACCCGGACTATTAAAGAAATGCTGGAAATCGGGGCAAATGTAAATGTCAGGGTTTCAGACATTTACGTCGAAGACGAAGGCATATTCAATAAAAAGTTTGCCTTTACACAAATAGACGGCGACTATACGCCTCTACTTGCAGCAATTAAATACGGAGCTGATATTAACGTCATCGAAGTTCTTTTGAAGAATGGCGCGGATGTTAACGTCAAAACTAAAAACGGACAAACTCCGCTGACGCTTGCAAGTGAAAAAGGCAGAAAAGATGTAGTTGAACTTCTTCAAAAATCAGGCGCAGAATAAGAAAATTTAAAGAGGTTGATTGCAGATTAATCTGCAATCAACCTCTTTAAAGGTAAGTCATCAAATTTCAGAGTTAACGATTGGTTAAACGTGAACTGATTTTAACAGCTTCTGATTCACGATAAAGTATTTTGCTGCTGCTGGTTTCTTTTTCTTTTCTGATTGAAAACGAAGGTCGAGAGCGAGATGGCTAAAATCATCAGAATCGTGCCGTCGATTCCCCAGAATTTCAGCAGCGGAAACGACTTGCCGCCGCCATACGTCCAGAACGCTTTATTCGTCACCGCCCAGCAGAGCATCTGCGAGAAAACGGCGAATCCGGCGATGCACAAACCGGCGGTGATAAACGCGCCGCGCCGCATCAGCGACGAAATTTCGTTCGGGATAAAAGCGCAGAAATGAAAAATCAGAACCGGGATGCGCGCCAAATCGTTGAAAAGCGATTTGCTTTCCTCCTCGCCGACAATCATCACGTTGCGCCGCATTATAAACAGCGTAAACAAAGCCGAAATAATCGAAAAGCAGATGGAGCGGACGACCGCTTCATCCGTATGGTCGTTGGTCGCGGTAACGTATGCGAAGCCAGCCTGGACGAGAAACTCGAAAACGTGGCTGATAAGCGGCACGAAAAGCAGAATCGTGAACAGCGCCTTCCACGCCGGCTCGACGCGCCGAAAAGACTGAATCATAGCGCCGGTGACGCCCGCAAAGAAAAAGCGAAAAATAAACTGCACGAGCGCCGCGCCGAGCGCCAGCTTGAGGCTTTCCTTTCCGACCAGATACGTGACCAGAAAGATGGGCGCGCGCATCACGCCGCTCATAATCGCGCCCTTGTAATTCCAATACCGGATAAACTGCGCCGGGTCGCGCAGAAGATTTGCCCAAGCCTCGCCAATCGTATTCGATTGCGGCGCGACGGCGGGCGGCGTTTCCTCAAAAGTCATTTCTTTCATACTGCTGCTGCTAACTGCTGCTTTACGCTTCGGGCGGCTTCGAGCCAAATAAAAAATGTTACGGACAAAGCGCGAATAAATCAATTCGCGTTCTTCGTTTGTTTTCGCTCCGCCGAAATCCGCACCGCTTCGGCGTAAGCGTCGTAGACGGTTTCAAAAACCGAATCCCAGCTGCGCGAGAGCGCCGCGCGGCGCGAAGCCTCTTTCATTTTCAGGAGCTTCGCCGGATTGTCCATCAGCTCAATCGAAAACTTCACGAAATCGTCGAGGCTTTCGGCGATGAATCCGGTTTCGCCGTGACGGACGATAAATTTTGGTCCGCCCTGATTGGTGACGATTGCCGGAACGCCCGAAGCGTTCGCTTCCTGCACGACATTGCCGAAAGCGTCGGTTTCCGAAGGGAACAGAAAAACGTCGATATTGGCGTAGGCTTGCGACAGCCGCTCGCCTTCGAGAAAGCCCGTAAATTCGGCGTGCTTCAGGTTTTTTTCGAGCCATTCGCGCTCGTTGCCCTCGCCGACGATTAGAAATTTGAAATTGCTTTTGCCCGCTTCCAGAAGCCTCTTTTCCAAATCGGCGAGCAGGCGCACGTTTTTCTCGGCGCGCAGCCTGCCGACGAAGCCGAAGCGCAGAATATTGTCGTTAACCGTTCGCTTCGAGGGCGAATAAACTTCGGTGTCAACGCCGCGCAGCATCAGATGCCCGATTCTGCCCGTGCCTTTCGTCAGTGCGTCGAGCAATTCCTGATTCGGCGCGAGGATGACTTTCGGCATCTTGTAATAAAGCACCGCGCCGTCCATAATTTTTCGCTCGGCAAAGCCGGTTATCGGCTTGAGGGTCGAGCTTGACAGAAAGCTGAACATTCTGGTCAGGCGGCTCGCCGCATATTCGTGCAGGTTCGTGTGCCACGAGCCGACGAGCGGCAGCTGCAGCTTCCAGGCGAGATACGAGCCGACAATGCTCACGTCGTTCAGCCCCGTGATGTGCAGAACGTCGGGCTTGAATCGAATCAATTCGCGCAGCACGCGGTTTGAATGACGCTGAAAAAGCGGGTCGTATTTCAAGCCTTCGTCCATCGGGAAAGCTATCGGCGAGCGTTTGAGCGAGAGATAACGGATGCTTTCGTCCTCGTAGGTATCGGTTTTATCTCCGGCGTGAATGCACAAAAAAGGATAGCCGTGTCGTTTGGCGTATCCGATAAGTCTTTTACTGGTCATCGCTACGCCGTTGACTTCCAGAAACGAATCGGGGAAAAAAGCGACGCGCAAAGTTTCTTTCACAATAGAAGTAAAACTCAAAAATGCAATGCCGCCCTGCTCAGGCGGCGATTGATATTACAAATCAAATTAGATTCGACGACCGGCAGAACGAATCTTTTACGAGGCGAAACCCGTCTCGCGCGGTTTCTCGGGCGCGAGCGCCGCCGCGATTTCTTCCAGTTCCGGAATCTCGAACTTGGCTTTCGCCAAATCCTCCGGCACGCGGTCGTGTTTTTTCATCGCCAGCCGAAACGCCGGGCGCAGAGGCGGGCTGCCCAGAACGCCCAGCGTCCAGATTGCCCAGCGCAGCCAGCCCGGACCGCCGCGCTTCCAGTGAACGGAAAGCGGGCGCAAGCCCAGCCCGTCGCCGATGTCGAAATGAACGCGGTCGAACCATTTCCGGCGACCTTCGGGAAATTCGGGATAAAGTTTCAGGATTTCCGCAAACGACTGGAGCTGGCGCGAGTGAAGCGGCTGTTTGTATTCCGGCATCAGAACGACTTCCGTGCGCTTATCGACGCGAACTTCCTCGGCAAACTCGGCGAAGGTTTTCGAGTTGGTTAAATTGATGACCGTGTTCGGCTTGCAGCCGTGACGGTCGCCGCCCGTGACGAGCGGAATGCCGAGCGCTTCCGCCATCTCGATGACGGCTTTGTTTTCCGACCAGGTGCGGAAACCGTTGATTTCAAAAGCGTGAATCCAGCGCCCGTGCTCTTTCAGAAAATTTTTCAATAAAATTTCGTGGCGCTCTTTGCCGACCATCTCGATGTCCCAAATCGGGTGATTCAGGACGACCAGAACTTCCGGCAGCTCGTTGAGCATCGCGAATAATTCGTGCAGGCGCTCGTTCGTCGGATTTTCGGCGAAACTGTAATCGAGCAGCGTTTTAGTCAGCTCAATCGCGCGGTCTCGCGGCAGATTGTGGACGCCGACGTGGAAAAAACCGTATTCAAACGGCACAGTCCATTCGAGCGAAATCGGCGCGACGGCGTTTTCATTCTGCTCGTTCAATTTCAGATTGGCGTCGATGCTGTCGTGGTCGGAGATTGAAACGATGGCGTCAAGACCGGCTTCGTTCATCTGCGCTTTTTCGATGCGGTAAACGTCCGTCTCGGTCATCGGCGGCGACCAGAAGGCGGTCGAAAAGTCGATGTCTTTGCCTTCGCGTTCGAGATATCTGTCGCGTTCCTTTTTCCAGAAATATGAAATAACGGGGAGTTTTTCTGCGTAATGCGGGACGAAATCCAGCATTTCCTTGGAATATTGCGTATGACAGTGGAGAGAAACACCGGTTTTCGCGTCCTGGCTCAGGTTTCGTGCCTGATGCAAGATATGTAAGCGCGTGTTTTTTAACTTCATCTATTTCTCCGTTACGTATAAGTCCCCTTGATTAAATGTATAAAACTAACAAATTCACCCCTTGATGTAAATTCGTCAGATGTTTAAATTCCCTTAATTGTTGTCTTAATTAGTCATTAGACGGGAAAGCCAAAGCGACGCTAAGAAGTCTAGCACAGAACGAAAAAAAAATCAGCCGCGCGGCGCGAGATTAATGAATCTCTAAAGGCTTGCCAAACGTAATAAAATGCAGTTAGAGTTTCCAGAAAAGTCTTATGAATTTGTCGAATCTGGTCGGACGGACGATTGACGAAAAATACAAAATCGAGCGCGAGCTGGGCAAAGGCGGGATGGGCGCGGTTTATCTCGCCACGCATATCGGCACGGAGCGTCCCGTCGCCGTTAAAGTCATCGTGCCGCAGTTTATGCGGAAAGCCGAGTTTGTCGAGCGTTTCAAGCGCGAGGCGCGCGCCGCCGGACGTCTCCGCCATCCGAACGTCGTGGACGTGACCGACTTCGGTTTTGACGAAACGCCGCAGGGACGCGTCGCTTATCTGGTAATGGAATATCTGGACGGCTGCACGCTCGGCGAAATTCTGGAAGAAGAACGCCGCCTGCCGCTCGAATGGTCGCTCGATATTCTGGAACAGGTTTCGTCCGCCATCCAGGAAGCGCACGAGCAGGGAATCATTCACCGCGATTTAAAGCCCGACAACATCTGGCTCGAACCGAACCAGCGCGGCGGCTACACCGTCAAGGTGCTGGATTTCGGCATCGCCAAGCTCGAAGAAAATATGCGCGACGCCGCCGCGACGCGCGCTTTGCCGAACGCTTCGTCGAATCAAACGCAGGCGAATCCGCAAAAGACGACCGTTGCCGAAGCCGGTCAAGCCGGAACGGTTGCCGAAAACGGAAATTCCACCGTTCTTTCCGAATCCGGCACGCTCGCGCAGACGAAAATTATCGGCGCGACGGCGGCGGCGGAAGCGGCAGCCGAAGAAGCGGGAACTCTGCTCCAGCCGATTGCGGAAATCGATTTGGAGTCGGGAACGGCGATTTTGCCGGCAGCGCCGAAAGACACCGCCACGGCGCAGGAAAATCTCGGCACGCGCCTGCTGTCGCCGCAGCTCGACACGAAAAGGGACGAGCCGGGGAAAAAATCGACCGCCGAGCTGACGCGCGTCGGCGCGGTTCTCGGCACGCCGCTTTATATGTCGCCCGAGCAATGTCGCGGCGAACGGCTCGACGCGCGCAGCGATATTTACAGCCTCGCCGTCATCGCCTACCAGATGCTTTCGGGCAAAACGCCGTTCGAGGGCGATTTCAAAGCCGTGATGAACGCGCACATCGAACAGGAGCCGCCGCCGCTGGACGTCAAAAAAGTTCCGAAAAACGTGCGGCGCGCGATTATGTCGGCGCTCTCGAAAAATCCGGAAGAGCGCCCGCAGACGGCGCAGGCTTTCGTCAACCAGCTTCGCTCGCATTCCGAAGGCGTCGGCAAATTGCTGCAGCGCTCGCTGATAATTTACAGCCAGCATCTGCCGACGTTTCTGTGGATTTCGTTTCTGCTCTCGCTGCCGGTTATTTTATTGACGGTCGGGCATTTTATAGTCGAATATATGGCGCTCGCCGAAGTGATTCCGATGTGGCTCAAGCACGTTCTGAACGTGCTCTACGTGCTCGGAACTTTCTTTATCGGCATCTGGTTCGGCTCGGCTCTGATCGGCGTGACGACGTGGATGGTCGCGCAGATTCTCGCCGTTCCGCTGCGCCCGGTCAGCTGGCGACCGGCGCTGGCGCAGGTCAGGACGAAATGGGGCGCGATTGCCCGAACCGTTACCTGGACGACGCTTATCGCTTTCGTCGGCTTTGCCTTTTGCCTGGTCCCGGGCTTGCTTTTATCGGTGCGCTACGGCTTGGTTTCGCCCGTCATTATGATGGAGAATCTGAAGGGCAAAGCGGCGATTCGCCGTTCGGTCGAGCTGACGCGCCGTGCTTACCGGACGGCTTTCGCGACGATGCTCATATATCTGATTCTGCCCATCCTTCTTTCGGGGCTGTCGGCGAGCATCGCCGGGTCGATAATCAATTTCGACGAGGAAGAGCCGCCCGCGACCGCTGCTGCTAAGACGAGCGTCGCCGACACCGGCGAAACCGACGTTGTAAAATTTAATCCGGACCGAAAGCAGAATTTCAGCATCCAAACTGCTGCTCTTTCGGACACGAATCAAACCGCAGGCGGAACAACCGAAGCTCAGAAAGAACCCGGCGGCGCGACAGGGCAGGCGCAGGAAGCCGAAAAGGCAAAAGCGAAAAAAGGGAAAACCGAAACCTCTGACCGGAGAACGGCGCGGCGTTTTGCGGCAACCGTCAAGGAAACGCTCGTCCAGATATTCTGGCTGCCGATTTCGATTATCTTAAGCTCGTTTTCTTCCATCACTTTCGCGCTGCTTTATCTGAAAACGCGGCAGGCGGGCGGCGAAGCGATGAGCGATTTGCTCGGACAGTTCGAATCAGCCGAGCGACCGCAGAGCAACTGGCAGAAACGCGTCCGCGAGCGCCTGATGCAATCGGGCAGAATTACGGGTAAAACATAATTCGTCAGTCGTTCGTTGTTCGTTGTTCGTTGCAATTTGAATA
>JALZHR010000544.1 GCA_030860665.1 Acidobacteriota bacterium | reverse complement strand
AAGGCGTGCCGTCTTCCAACGTCGGCAGGATAACGTTAAAGCCGTCAGCTTTATATCTGCCGGTTAATTCTTCGAGGTAGCTGTCGTCGAACTCGCCGGTTTCCTTGCGGTAAATCGATTTATATTCTTCATCCGAAATAAGAGACAATTTTCCGGCTTTTTCGAGAATAGGATAAAAACGCAAAGGTCTTTCTTCTCTTCTCGAATTAGTGCCGGTTCTTTTGAATGGAGTATAGGGGCGCTTGTTTTCTATTTTATCAACGGAAATAGTGTCTATATTCAAAATGTTTTTGGCATAAACCAGATGATATTCGGAAGTCTTGGAAACCTTGTTGGCGACCCGACCCTGTGGATTGCATAAAGTCGTAATACAGGAAATATAATTTTCCCGAAAATAAACCTGGTCCAGAATATTGAATAAATACCGCAGTTCAATATCGTCAATAGCGACGATTTGCAGTCCCGTATCATTTAATAAAGATTTTCCGGACTTTAATCTGTCTTCGACCAGCGCCAGCCAGGAACTGTCCCGGTAATTATTTTTGTATGCAATCGGCGCGGAATCGGTATTGTAAGGCGGGTCGATATAAACTAAATCGACCTTACCGGAATACTTTTCATTAAGAAAATTCAACGCCTGCCAGTTTTCCGAAATTATGAGCAAGCCGCTTGTTTTCCCGTCCAGCTCTTCAATCGCGCCGAGCAGCTTGAATTTGAGCTTCTCCGGCAAAAACTGCGTGTCCAGCACCAGATATTTGTCGGCTTTGATTCGCTCCGCGTTCAAATTTGTCTCGTCGATAAAACCGAGCCGTTGCCATTCGCGAAGCTGTCTCCGCTCGCCGTCGCCGCGCGTGAATTCGATAATCTCGTCGATTAAATCAGCCGGAATCAAATCGAGCGTAATGCAGTAATCGCTTTGCACGACAAATTTTTTCTTCTCGAACAACATCTTTTGAAAGTTTTCCAGCTCCGCCAGAAAATCAATCACCGCAACCGCTATTTCACGAATCGCGCCCGCCCGCAAAAGATTTTCCCTGACGGCTTTCTGCGTTTCTTCTTCGCTGAAATCGTTTGAGATAAAACTCAGGCTGAAAATTTCGTGCTTGAGAAAATAATCCAATTCCTGCAGCAGAAAGCCGCGCAAATCTTTGTGAATAAAATAATCGAAGCTGTTCGTCGTCGTGTAGCGGTTCAGATGATAATAGAAATTGTTCGTCGCTTCGTCTTTGCCTTTGACCTTAATCGCTCTTTCCGTATCCCGGAAGCGAATCAAATACGCGTCGCCGGTCGCTCTGATTTGCTCGTCAAGCGATTTTACGAGTTTTTCGTTGATGCCTTTATTGTCGGTTTTGACCGTTTGCTTATCGCCCCAGATTTCCTTTTCCGCGTCATTCGGAGCTTTGTAATAAAATCTGACGGTCAATTTGCGCTCGCCTTCGTTCCAGTCGAAATAATTTTCGGTTGGAAGGAAGACGCGCCCTTTTTTATTCTGATTGTTATTCGTCGCGGTTTCCGCGTCTATCAATCGAAACTCGACCGTAACTTTCGCCGCCGCGTCCGTTTCATTATTCGTGAAAACGTAATTTCTGAAATTTTCGCCCGTCTTGATATAATATTGGTCGCGGTTTGCCCAATAAAATTTAACCTCTTCGCCGTTGTAGGGAATCATATAGGTATGCTCGCCGGCGCGAGGTTTCGTTATAAAATCGCCTTCGTCGTAATAGCGATTGAAAAAGCGGTAAAGGTCGTTGTAAATATCGCGCTCTAAATCTTCCGAATGCGAAACGCCGGAAACGGCTGCTTTTGCTTCAAGATATTTCCTGACCGGAACGGCGTTCGGCATTTTTTCGGCAAAAGCGTTTAATTCATCATTGTTATCTGCCGATTCTCCGAGTTGCTCGATAAATTTTTTGAGGTTCGTTCCGGCTTCTTCAGCCCGCGCCGAAGCCTCATCCCGGCTTTTCCCGGCTAATTTGCCGGTAACGGCTTCCAGGCTCGCGGGCAATTTATTATCGATAAAATCTTCAACGTCTTTCGCCCGCAAATTCATAATCCGGTAAATGCCGAAGTCCAAATCGGTTTTGCCGAGTTGAAACAATTCTCTTAAAAGACTTTTTAGTTCTTCTTTCGGGTCAATAGGCATAAATGTTATTTTTTTAACTCAATCGATTGAGGCTGGATTGTATTTTAACAAACCGTTTTTTTCAAAGAGTTCTAAGTTATAATGATTCATCGAAATTTACAACAATCAATCCCGGTTGACCCGCCGACGGCATACGAAGTTATTACGACCGAAGAAAAGCCGAATATGACTGAACCAACCGAAAAATTTTTTGCTTAAAGAAGACGATTTTCGATTAGCCGGCACACGCTATGCAGGCGCTGCATTCAATTTTGTTGAATTGTTTTCCTTTCTGAATTATTATGTTCCGGTTAATTTTCCGCCGGCGATAATCCTTCGCTTCTTCCGCTTGCGATATGGAAAGGCAAACTTCTTCCGAAGTGACACTTTTACTGCACGATTTAAGTCGCGGCAATCGCGCGGCGTTAAACGAGCTGTTGCCGCTGGTTTACGAGGAATTGAGACGGGTCGCCAGAAGCCGTCTGAAACGGGAATATCGGCTTGAAGAACATACGCTGCAGGCAACGGCGCTGGTTCACGAAGCTTATTTGAAGATGGTCAATCAGGAAGACGCCCGGTGGGAAAACCGTGTGCATTTTTTCGCCGTTGCCGCGCAGGTGATGCGGAATATTCTGATTGACCACGCGCGGGCAAGACTCAGCGACAAGCGCGGCGGAGCCGATTTAAAAAAACTGTCTCTGGACGAGGCGGTCAATTTGTCGGACGAAAAGTCAGCCGAGCTGGTGGCGCTGGACGAGGCTTTAAAAACGCTCGCTCAGATGGACGAGCAGAAGGCGAAAATCGTCGAGCTGCGTTATTTCGGCGGTATGTCGAACGAAGAAATCGCCGCTGCGCTCGGCATCGGGACGGCAACCGTTACTCGCGCGTGGCGCACGGCGAAGGCGTGGCTGCAAACTCAAATATAGTTTTTCATCCGGAAATTAATAAATATTGCCCGCTGCCGAAACATTTGCTCAAATTCCCGTTTGATTCCGTTTATTAAACTTTATGTCGCCTGAACGCTGGCAGCGCATCGAAAAAATATTCGAAGCCGCCCTCGCCCTACCGCCGCCGGAAAGAGAAAGTTTTCTCGCCCTGGCTTGCGGCGAGGACGTCGAATTGCGCGCGCAGGTCGAGGCGATGCTCGCCGCCGACGAAAAAGAAAATTCCCTGGAGCTGAGCGTCGCCGATTGGGGCGCGTCCATTCTGTTCGCCGAAGAAAAAGAAGACCTCGACCGGAACATCGGACGCCGGATAGGAAATTACAAAATCGTCCGGGAAATCGGGCGCGGCGGAATGGGCGCGGTCTACGAGGCGCTGCGCGACGACGCGGAATTCGACCAGCGGGTCGCCGTCAAGCTCATCAAGCGCGGCAAGGACACCGACTACGCTCTGCGCCGGTTTCGTCACGAGCGGCAAATTCTCGCCAATCTCAATCATCCTTTTATCGCCCGGCTTTTCGACGGCGGCACGACGGCTGAAGATAATCTGCCGTATTT
>JALZHR010000538.1 GCA_030860665.1 Acidobacteriota bacterium | reverse complement strand
GAATACGGTCGTTTTGGCGGGCGGCTTCGGCGGCGGTGGCGGCGGCTCGTCGAACTCCGGTTCGATTAACGTCGCTTTAACGCCGGTCAGCGAGCGCAAATTCTCGCAAGCCGAATTGATTAACCGCGCGCGCCAGCTGGTCAGGCGTTACAACTCGAAAGATTATCGCGTCAACGTATCCGGCGCGTCGTCCATCGGTTCGAGCCTCGGTCTGGGACGCGGCGGTTCGGGCGTCGGTTTCTACATCGCCGGACCGGACATCCAGAAGCTCGACGAATATTCCGACGCGCTGGTCGAAAAACTGCGCGCCGACGAAACTTTCCGCGACGCCGACCGCTCGCTGGAGCTTGGCAGCCCGGAAATCCGCGTTCTGATTGACCGCGCCAAAGCGGCTGATTTGGGCGTCGAAGCGGGCAACGTGGCGCAGGCGATAAATATCCTGTCCGCCGGGCAGCGTGTTTCGACCTTTGCCGAAGGCTCAGACCAATACGACGTGGTCGTGCAGGCGGACGAGCAGTTTCGCCGCTCGCGCAATAATTTGCAGTTTTTCACGGTCGCGTCGGCAAACGGCGGAACGGTCGGTCTGGAAAAGCTCGTCCGGCTCGAAGAAGGCTTAAGCCCGGCGACGATTAACCGTCTGAACCGCCAGCGTCAGGTGACGATTTCCGCCAGCCTGCCGCCGAACGCTTCGGAATCGGACGCGCTCGCCCGCCTGGAGCAGCACGCGGCGTCCCTGAATATGCCGCAGGAATATCGCACCGGCGTGACCGGGCAATCGCAGGAATTGCAGCGCGCCTACGACGCGTTTCTGCTGGCGTTTCTGCTTTCGTTCGTCTTTATGTATCTGATTCTGGCGGCGCAGTTCGAGTCGTTTATTCACCCGATTACAATCCTGCTGACTTTGCCGCTTTCGATTCCGTTCGCGCTGATTTCGACGCTGATTGCCGGGCAGACGCTGAATATTTTCTCGGCGCTCGGCATTCTGCTTCTATTCGGCATCGTCAAGAAAAACGCGATTTTGCAGATTGACCACACGAACGGCTTGCGGGCAAAAGGTATGAACCGCTACGACGCGATTATTCAGGCGAACCGCGACCGTCTCAGACCGATTCTGATGACCACGATTGCGCTGGTCGCCGGTATGATTCCGCTCATTCTCGGCAGCGGCGCGGGCGCGGCGACGAATCGTTCAATTGGTATCCTCGTCGTCGGCGGTCAGAGTTTGTGTCTGCTGCTGACGCTTTTGGCGGTTCCGGTTTTCTATTCATTGTTTGACGATGCGCAGGAATCGACCGTCTGGCAGCGGGCGCGCAACAGGTATCGCGGTTTTACGGCGGCGTATGTCCGACCGGTTTACGACCGCTTCGCGGGCACGGTTTCGGGCGCGTTCCGTCGCCGGAAAGACGCAGCCGTCACCAATAAGAGTTCACGAAAAAGGGAAGACTTCGCCGACGGCGCTTAAGGCGAAAATATTTAGATATGAGTATTCGTTTTCATAAATTCAAGTTTTTATTCAGAAGCTCGGCTTTAATAATTCTGTGGCTCGCCCTGCTGGCGTTCTCGTCGGCGGCGCGGGCGCAGAACCCGCAGCCGCAGACGTTGCCTCAGCCTCAATCGCCGAGCCAGCCGCCGGTGTCGACCGCGACGCCTCCGCCGCCGCAGAATACGACGACGCAGCAGCAAACCAATCAGCCGCGGCAAAACAATCCGGTGCAGACGCCGACGTCGCCGCAGACGCCGATAATAACGCCGGGACAGAACGTCGGCGATTCGCGTCTGACGCCGACGACCGATTTGCCGACCGAGCCGCCGCCGGTCGCGCCGAATTTTGAAGCGCCGCTGCGCCCCCTGCCTTCGGCTGAGCGTGTCGGCGTGGACGTGATGAACCAGCTCCCGCTGACGCTCGACGAAGCCATCCGCCTCGCCCTGCAAAACAATAACGACGTGGACAGTTCGCGCATCGACGTGCAGATTGCCGAGTTCAACCTGCGCGCGGCGCGCGGCGTTTACGACCCTTTGCTCGGGGGCGAAAGCTATTACGAGCGGCGCACGACGCCGACGGCTTCGACCATCGGCGGCGCGGGCGCGAGCGGCTCGATTACGCAGAGCGATTTGCGCACGAATTTCGGCGCGACCGGGCTTTCGCCGGTTGCGGGCGGCTCATACAGCGTGGATTTCAACACGGGACGCACCACCAGCAACAACCAGAATGCGCTGCTGAATCCGCAGTTTCCGAGCTCGTTCAGCCTGACCTACACGCAGCCGATTTTGCGCGGTCGCCGCTTCGACATCAACCGCCGCAACATCGAAATCGCGAAGAAAAATCTGTCTCTGTCAGATTCTCAGTTTCGCCAGCGCGTGATTGAAGTCGTCAATCAGGTCGAGCAGGCATACTGGGATTTGGTTTACGCGCTCAGAAATCTGCAGGTGCAGATTGACGCGGTCAAACAGGCGCGGACGCAGTTTGAAAGCAACCAGCGACTGGTGGCAAAAGGCGCGCTCGCTCCGATTGAGATTATCGCCTCGACGACGCAGATTACGACCTTCGAGCAGAACGTCTACACGGCGCAGCAGGACGTGACGCGGGCGGAAAACACGCTGAAAACCCTGATGCTGAAAGAAAGAACTTCCGACATCTGGATTCGCTCTCTGACGCCGGTCACGCCGGTCGAAATCGAAGCGCCGCGCGTTCCGCTGGAATCGGCGGTCGGCGACGCCATCCGCAACCGGCTGGAATTGCAGCAGATTCAGACCAGCACGGAAATCAACAACATCAACACGCGCTTTTATCGCGAGCAGACAAAGCCGCAGGTCGATTTAATCGCCAATTACACGGCGAACGGCTTGGCGGGAACGGCAAATGAAATCACGCGCGAGTCCGGCACGATTAATCCGGATTTGCTGGCGCGCATCAACCAGCTTTCCGCCAATCAGGGCTTGCCGCCGCTTGTCGTTACGCCGACGACGACCGTTAGTGCGCCGCCGAGCAGTCTGGTCGGCGGACCGTTCAGCTCGATTACCGATTTGCTGACGGCTCGTTACCCGACGTATCGGGTCGGCGTGCGGATTTCGCTGCCGCTCGGAAACCGCGTCGCCGAAGCCGAATTAGGGCGCTCGCTGGCGGAAGGAAATCGTCTGCAAAATCAGCGCCTTCAGCAGGAACAGATTATCGAAGCCGAAGTCCGCAACGCTTTGCAGGCTCTGCGCTCCGCCGAGGCGCGTCTCGCCTCAGCCGCCGCCGCCCGCAATTCAGCCGAGCTGCTTTACGAAAGCGAGCAGCGCCAATTCCGCGCCGGCACGACGACGCTCTTTTTAGTTCTCCAGCGTCAGAACGAATTAATCGCCGCGCGCGGCAGAGAATTGCAGGCGCAGACCGATTTAAACAAAGCCGTCGCCGCCTTCCAGCGCGCGACCGGAACGACGCTGACGGTTAATAATATCGACGTGAAATAGAAGATGCGACGCGGCGACGCGCAGACACGGAGACGCGGAGATTTATTGTTCATCTGGAATATAAAATCTCCGCGTCTCTCCTTCTCCGCGTCGCATTAAAGATTTAATTGCCAGCTTTTCACGGCTTCAACCGGGTAGATGAGCATTAGGATATTCAGCAGCAGGCTGTCGTGAATCCAGAAAAGCAGAATCAGCTCAACGACGACGAAAAACGCGAGCGACCACCAGAGCTTTATTTTTTGCGCTATCAGGAAACCGGCGGCGCAGCTTAAAACGTCGCCGAGCGAATTGGCGACCGAATCGCCGAAATAATCGAGCGAAATCGTCACGGCGCGATAACGCTCGATGACCATATTGGAATTTTCCAGAATTTCCCACGCGCACTCGACCAGAATCGCTAAAAACAAACGCCAAACGAGCGGCATCCGGCGAAAAAGGAGCGTCGCAATCCAGAAATACAAAACGCCGTGCAGAATGTGCGTGAACGTGTAAGGGTCGAACAGATGCTGCGAATTATGACGGCTCAAAACCGCGCCCGACCAGAGCGCGTAGGAATCATTCCGACACCACCAGACTCTGCCCTGATAAAAAAGCTGGAAAACCATCATCACCACGACGGCGAGCATCAACAGCCACGGCAGAAAATCTTTTGCCGAATCGAATTTAAATAAATTGTTTGACTTGATTTCCTTTGATTCGGGCATTTTCGGCACGTCGATTTCAAATTTCCACGCTTATTCTTGACGTTTTTCAATTTGTAATATTACACACAACGCCTGAGATGACGCGGGCGAAACAAGCCAGCGACAACATAAGATTTAACACACAAGGTTGATAAGAAGATAGCTGTTTCGCCTCGCGTCCATTGATTTGTTCGACGGCGCGTTATTTTCACACGCTTCCTTTGCTTTACTTCTTCACCGGAGTTAGGAAAACTGCTCTGTAATTACGCACGCCGGTTTTTGTTATGCGTAAAACTTTGAAATAACCTGATAATTTTCCGGCACTTTCGTTCCACTTAACAAGGTTGCCGCACTGCCCGATTGCAGTGTCAGCGTTAGGATTTTGGTCGCACTCAAGAAAATAGCTGTAGTCAATGCCATTGGTTTTTGCGCCGTTAATCATTGATTGCACTCCTCTGTATCCGTCAGTTATCCAGCCTGTATCTTCAATCGTCAAATTTAGATAAACAACGCGTCCAAGATTTTTGCTGATAAACGGAGCAAAGGCTTTATCTGTTTCGGGCGCGCCCGTGTAAGTTGGTGAGCTTGTTCGTTTCGTTTTGGATTGTGCGTCAGCAAAGCCAACACACAAAAGCGTTAAAATTAAGCAAGCGACAATGTTTTTCATATTCTCTCAATTTGGGGTGGCGATTAAGTTAAAGAAGCCGTCGAACTAATGATTAACATCAGTGCCGTTGATAATACATAGATTTTAGCGTGTTATCAATGAATTCACTTGTTACCTCAAAAAAGATAAATAATGAATCAGTCTTTTTTGGTTTTGAGGTATTTTCTGCCTTTCAGCTTCGCGGGCAGCAAATCTTCCTTCGTATATTTTTCGTAGCCTTTGCCGTAATCGAGATTTTTCATCAATTTGGTCGGCGCGTTGCGCAGTTTTAAAGGCACGGGCAGATTGCCGTATTTTGCGGCGTCTTCCAGAGCTTCCATATAGGCTTCGTAGGCGCTTTTGTCCTTCGGGCAGTTTGATAAATACGCGACGCCGTGCGCGAGATTGATTCCGGCTTCGG
>JALZHR010000529.1 GCA_030860665.1 Acidobacteriota bacterium | reverse complement strand
GACCGTGCCGATTCTTTCCGCGCGATTGCCGCGTCCGGTTTCCGATTTATTATCGTCACCCGAACCCGACACCAAATTAGTAACCGTGCTGGCGACCGTGCTCGCAACCGTTTCGACGGTCGAAGCTACCGCTCCGACCACGGCGTCGACAATTGAAGCTCCGCCGCCCTGCTGCTGTGCTGCTGCGCCTTCTTCAGATGCACCGGTATCGTCATTGGATTTCTCCGCGTCCGCTCCGGTTGCCTCCGTGTTTTCCGTCTCGGCGGCGGCTGCTCCCGCTTCTACTGCTCCGGCGTTTTCTTCCGTCGGCGTCGTTTCTTCGGTCGCTTCCGCGCCGTTTTCAACTGTTTCTTCGTCTGTCTTCTTTCTTGGCATTTCTTTTTCCGGTGAATCGTAAATAGAAACGATTTTTTACTATTAACGATTTACGATTTACGAATTACTTTTCGTCGTCTCCAGCTGGCGAATCAGCGTATTGACCCGCGCCAGAGTTTTCTTTTCACGCTTGATTGCGCTGACCGATTCGCCGACGCCCAGAGTTTTTCTGAACTTCAGGCGAAAGAGCGATTCCTTCAAGCTGTCAGCCTGTTCCTTCAATTCGTCCAGCGACATTCCGTGAAGCTGTTCTAATTGTTCCTTGCGTTTCATTAGACTATGCCTCCTTCCAGCTCGGCGCGCGTGACGAACTTCACTTTAATCGGAAGTTTCTGCGCCGCCAGAGCCATCGCTTCGCGCGCCAGTTCTTCGCTGACGCCCTGAATTTCATACAAAACGCGTCCCGGCTTGACGACTGCGACCCAATGGTCGGGCGCGCCCTTGCCGCTTCCCATACGCGTTTCAGCCGGTTTTCTCGTAATCGGCTTGTCCGGAAACATCCGAATCCAGACTTTTCCGCCGCGTTTGATGTGACGCGTCATCGAGATACGAGCCGCTTCAATCTGACGGTCGGTTATCCAGCCCGGCTCCAGAGCTTTCAATGCAAAGTCACCGAAGTTTAATTTGTCGCCGCGCGACGCGACGCCGCGATTGCGACCTTTCATTACTCTGCGGTGCTTGACCTTTTTCGGCATCAACATAATGAGTTACCTCTTAATATTTTCGATTTGCGATTGCCGATTTTAGATTGGATAAGGATTTGCTTCGCAAAAAATTAAAAAGAATTTTCCTCTTCTCCAAATCGCAAATCGCAAATCTAAAATCTAAAATTCCTACTATCTATCGTTACGGTCACGACGCGGGCGGTCGCCGCGATCGCCGCGTCCGCGCCCGCGACCCTGGTCTTTAACTTTCACTTCCTTCATCGGGTCGGTCGTCGTGCCGCGCGCAATCGAAGCGTTCGGGTCGAGAATCTCGCCGCGATAAATCCAGACCTTGATGCCGATGATTCCGAACGTCGTCAGAGCTTCGGCAAATCCGTAGTCGATGTCGGCGCGCAAGGTGTGCAGCGGCAATCTGCCTTCCAGACTCCATTCGGTGCGCGCGATTTCCGCTCCGTTCAAACGTCCGGCGCACATAACCTTAACGCCTTCCGCGCCGAAACGCTGCGATTCTTCCAGAATCTTTCTCATCGCGCGGCGAAAAGCGATGCGCTTTTCGAGCTGCTGCGCGATTTTTTCGGCTTGCAGCTGCGCGTTCAGCTCCGGCTTCTGAACTTCCTGAATCGAGATAATCACTTCGCGTCCGGTTTTCTTCGACAAATCCTCTTTGAGTTTTTCGATTTCCGTGCCTTTGCGTCCGATGATGATGCCGGGGCGCGACGTGTAAATGATGATTTTCAAACGATTAGCGGCGCGCTCGACGTCGATGTGCGAAACGCCCGCGCCCATAAAGCGCTTTTTCAAATCGCGCTTCAGTTTCATATCTTCCGCCAGATACTCGGCAAATTCCTTTTTGGCAAACCAGTGCGAGTGCCAGTCTTTGTTGTATCCGACCCGGAAGCCGTATGGATGAACTTTTTGTCCCATAATCTTTATATTTTAGATTTTAGATTTTAGATTGGATTCGGAAATTTTAATTGTTTTTCCAAATCGAAAATCGCAAATCTAAAATCGAAAATTCTCTACTGTCTTTCCAGTTGTTCGTTTTCGTTAAGCTACGCGTCGTCCGCAGGTTTCGTTTCGTTTAATTCTTCCGGCTGCTGCGTGGCGGTTTCTTTCGCCTGCGCCGCTTCGGCATCGCCCGCTGTTTCTTCTTCGGTAACGGCTTTCGATGCTTCGGTCGCCTTCGGAGATGTCTCCTCAGAAGAAGCAGCCGCCGCCGTCTGCTCGGTCGCCGCTCCGGTTTCTCCGCCGGTCGTCGTGGTCGTTACCGTTTCCTCGACGTTGGCGTCCTGTTGCGCGGGCGACCGGGTTTCCATCACCTCATCGGCTTTCGCTGCCGAAGCCTTCGAGGTTCTTTCGCCCGCGTCGGTTTGTTTCGTGGCGGCTTTCTTTGAAGAAGCGGATTTCTTCGATTCTTCGCCCGTCACTTTCGCGTTGCGCTTTTTGCCTTCTTCGGGCTTGTCGCTCGAAACCTCAATGGTGATATGGCAATAGTGACGCTGTTCGCGATAAGCGCGACCTTGCGGCGCGGGACGCATACGACGACGATTTTTGTGCGCGCCCATATCGACGAAGCAAGCCTTCACGTATAAATCGTCCGGGTCGATGGCGATGTTCTGTTTTTCCGCCTTGAAGGTCGCGTTGGCAATCGCCGAGCGCAGAGTCTTGGCAATCGGGTCAGCCGCGCGCTTATCGGTAAATTTCAAAATCGCCAGCGCGCGCGAGACGTTAACGCCGCGAATCATATCAATCACGAGACGCGCCTTGCGCGGCGAACCTTTCAAATGTTTTGTTTTTGCAATCGCTTCCATAATCTTTATCAGTGGTAAGCGGTAAGTGGTAAGTGGTAAGTGAAAGCATCAAAACTTACCACTTACCGTTTAGCACATACCACTAACTTACTTTCTTTTAGCTGCTTTTTCCGCTTTCGTTCCCGGGTGTCCTTTAAAAGTTCTGGTCGGAGAAAATTCGCCGAGCTTGTGCCCGACCATATTTTCCGTCACATAAACCGGGACGTGACGCTTGCCGTTATGCACGCCGAAGGTCAAGCCGACCATTTCGGGCGTAATCGTCGAGCGGCGCGACCAGGTCTTAATCGCCGGCGGCTTGTTTCCGCCTGCGCTGATTTTTCTCAAAACTCTCTGGACGCTTAAATCAATAAAAGGTCCTTTTTTAACTGAACGTGGCATATCTCAATTTTGGATTGCGGATTTGGGATTGCGGATTTTGTTTTATTAAAATCCGGCTTTCCTTTTCCGCTTCAATTTTTCAACCGCAGGAATTGTTCATTGGCGATTGGCGAAAATAAAATCCCAAATCCCAAATCCCAAATTCCAAATTACTTGCTTCTTCTGTCGCGCACGATAAATTTCTGCGTGCGTTTGTTATTACGGGTTTTATAACCGCGCGTCGGCTGTCCCCAGGGCGTCACCGGGTGGCGTCCGCCGGAGGTTTTGCCTTCGCCGCCCCCGTGCGGGTGGTCGACCGGGTTCATCGCGACGCCGCGAACTTTCGGGCGCAAGCCTTTCCAGCGCGAGCGTCCGGCTTTACCCAATGAAACGTTTTCGTTTTCCGTGTTGCCGACCTGTCCGACCGTCGCCATACAAACGACGGGAACGCGGCGAACTTCGCCCGAAGGCATTCTGAGCTGCGCGAAATCTCCTTCTTTGGCGACCAATTGCGCGAAACTTCCGGCTGAACGCGCCATCTGTCCGCCTTTGCCGGGACGCAATTCGATGTTGTGAATCTGCGTGCCGAGCGGAATATTTTGAATCGGCAGAGCGTTTCCGGGCAGAATGTCCGCTTCCGCGCCGCTCATAATCGTCGAGCCGACGGTCAAGCCGACGGGCGCGAGAATGTAGCGTTTTTCGCCGTCCAGATACGTAATCAGGGCGATGTGCGCCGAGCGGTTCGGGTCGTATTCGATTTGCGTCACGCGACCGGGAACGCCGGTTTTGTTGCGCTTGAAATCGACGATGCGATAGAAGCGCTTGTGACCGCCGCCGCGACGGCGAACCGTGATGCGACCGTCGCTGTTGCGTCCCGATATTCTCTTTTTCGGCTCCAGCAAAGATTTTTCGGGCTTTGCGTTCGGAGTCAGCTCATCGCGCGTCAGATACGTTTGATAACGACGCGCCGGTGATGTCGGTTTTAGTTTCTTAATTCCCATAGCTTTTCATTTATCATTTATCATTTACCATTTATCGGCTTGAGCCTTATTCGAGTTGTGAATTAAACCAAAGTGATAAATGTTCAATGATAAATGTTCAATGTTTAGATTGCTTCCGCGTAATCAACAATCGGCTCGCCTTTCTGCAAGGTCACGTAAGCCTTTTTCCACGAGGCGCGGCGACCTTCGTGACGCCCGCGTCTTTTGATTTTGCCTTCGTAATTGACGGTGCGAATCTTGGAAACCTTCACGCTGAAGATTTCCTCGACGGCGCGGCGAATGTCGTCTTTCGACGCTTTGCGGTCAACGCGGAAGCTCAAAATCTGCCCTTCGCCTTCTTCGCTGGTCGATTCTTTAAGAAGAACCGATTTTTCCGTGATAACCGGCGTCTTTAAAATATCCCAAACGCTAAGTCCTGTTGCTGCCGTTCCCATAATTATTCAGTCGCCTCCCCTGTTGCTCCGGAATTTCCGTTTGAAGCGCCGTTGCCGCTCTTTTCTCTGTTCGGGTCGAGCATCCGGCTGAGCTCTTCGACTGCCGTTCTGGAAACCAGAAGTCTCTCGTGATACAGCAAATCGTAGATGTTCAAGCCGTAGCTGTTCGTGACTTTCGTTTTCTGCACGTTGCGCGACGAGCGAATCAGGTTGGCGTTGTCGAGCGAATCGACAATCAGCGTTTTGGTCGTTTTCTTTTTATCGGCCAAGCCGAGCGTTTGCAGCACGCCGACAAATTCTTTGGTCTTCGCGCCGACGCTCGTGAAATCGTCGATGACAATCAGGTTGCCCTCGCGCAGTCTTTCCGAAAGAGCCGAGCGCAGAGCGCCGCGGCGCATCTTTTTCGGCAGATTGTATGACCAGTCGCGCGGCTGCGGTCCGTGAACGTTGCCGCCGCCTTTCCAGAGAGGCGAGCGTAAGCTGGCGATACGCGCGCGACCCGTTCCCTTCTGCTTCCACAGCTTGCGACCCGAACCCGAAACATTGCCGCGGGTTTTCGTCGCCGAAGTTCCCTGACGGCGATTTGCCAGATAGTTTCTGACCGCTTCGTGAATCAGCGATTCGTTCAGCTCAGCCCCAAACACGGCATCGGACAATTCAATGTCGCCGACTTCATTATTGCTTAAATTGCGAACCTTTACGGTAGGCATAATCTCACTCCGTTGATTTTAGATTTTCGATTGCCGATTTTAGATTGGATAAGGAAATTATCTTTTTTAATTTAATGTATTTGGCTACAAGCCAAATTCCGATTCCAATCTAAAATCTAAAATCTAAAATCTAAAATATTTCTATTTCTTAGTAGTTTTCTTCACCACAACCAGACTTCCGTTGGCTCCCGGCACAGCGCCGCGAATCATAATCAGGTTGTTTTCAACATCGACTCTGGCGACGGTCAAGCCTTTCACCGTCACGCGCGCGTCGCCCATATGACCGGACGAACGCGTTCCTTTGATAACGCGCGAAGGATACGCCGACTGACCGATTGAACCCGGCGCGCGCACCGACATCGAGCCGTGCGATTCCGGACCGCGATGAAACTTGTGACGCTTAATCGTGCCCGCGAAACCGCGACCTTTCGATTTACCGATAACGTCGATTTTGTCGCCGTCGGCAAATAAATCCGCTTTCACCTGGTCGCCGACGTTGACGTCAGCCGCGCCGTCTACACGAATCTCTTTCAAGATACGCGTCGGCGGCGTGCCGCTTCCGGTCTTCTCGAAATGCCCGCGCATCGGCTTTGTCACGTTTTTCAGCTTAATCGGATTTTCTTCCACGAGTCCGAGCTGCACGGCGTTGTAGCCGTCTTTGCCGTCCGCCGTTTTCTTCTGCACGACGACGCAAGGTCCCGCTTTGATGACGGTGACGGGCGTAACCGTTCCGTCCTCGGCGAAGATTTGCGTCATTCCAACTTTTCTACCGATGATTCCGTTAACCATCATTTACTCCATTTCGGATTTGGGATTTGGGATTTGGAATTTGGTAAATTCGTTAATTAATCGACCAATCCGCAATCCGCATTTCGCAATCCGCAATTTATTTAGCCTTTGCCGAATGCCTTGATTTCCACGTCAACACCGGCGGGTAAATCCAATTTCATCAACGCGTCGACCGTTTCCGGCGTCGGGTCGAGAATGTCCATCAAGCGTTTGTGCGTTCTGATTTCAAACTGCTCGCGCGATTTTTTATCGACGTGCGGTGAGCGCAAAACCGTCCACTTGTTTTTGATGGTCGGAAGCGGAATCGGACCTGCGACTCTCGCTCCAGTGCGTTTCGCCGTTTCGACAATCTCCTGAGTGGATTGGTCGAGAACGCGATGGTCGTATGCTTTCAGCTTGATGCGAATTTTTTCGTTTAACATATTTTAGCTCTTAGCTATTAGCCGTCAGCCTATAGCTTCTGCCGACGGCTTAAACTATTCAACAATTTCGGTGACGGTGCCCGCGCCGACGGTTCTGCCGCCTTCACGAATCGCAAAGCGCAGTCCCTTTTCCATCGCAATCGGCGCAATCAATTCGATTTCCATCTGAATGTTGTCGCCCGGCATCACCATTTCCACGCCTTCCGGCAAATGCGCCACGCCCGTCACGTCCGTCGTTCTGAAATAAAACTGCGGACGATATCCGGTAAAAAACGGCGTGTGTCGTCCGCCTTCTTCCTTGGTCAGAACATAAGCTTCAGCCTTGAATTTCGTGTGCGGCGTAATCGTGCCCGGTTTGGCGATAACCTGCCCGCGCTCGATTTCCTTTCTTTCCACGCCTCTGAGCAATAAGCCGACGTTGTCTCCGGCACGTCCTTCATCCAAAAGCTTTTTGAACATCTCCACGCCGGTGCAGACCGAGTTTCTGGTGTCCTTGATGCCGACAATCTCTACCGGTTCGTTGATGCGGATAATGCCGCGCTCGATTCTGCCCGTCGCCACCGTTCCTCTGCCCTGAATGGTGAAGATGTCTTCGACCGGCATCAGAAAAGGCTTATCGGTGTCTCTTTCCGGCGTCGGGATGTAAGCGTCGACAGCCGCCATCAGCTCGTCGATTTTCGGCTCCCATGCCGGGTCGCCTTCCAGAGCTTTCAGCGCCGAGCCCTGCACGACCGGAATATCGTCGCCCGGAAATTCGTAAGAGGAAAGCAGCTCGCGGATTTCCATCTCGACCAATTCGAGCAATTCCGCGTCGTCGACGGCATCGACCTTGTTCATAAACACGACCATCGCCGGAACTCCGACCTGACGAGCCAGCAGAATGTGCTCGCGAGTTTGCGGCATCGGACCGTCCGTTGCGGCGACGACCAGAATGGCTCCGTCCATCTGAGCGGCTCCGGTAATCATATTCTTGACGTAGTCGGCGTGACCCGGGCAATCGACGTGCGCGTAGTGGCGATTAGCCGTTTCGTATTCGACGTGCGCGGTGGCGATTGTAATGCCTCTGGCACGCTCTTCCGGCGCGTTGTCAATCGAATCGAAAGCTCTGACGGTAATCTTCGGATTATGCTTCGCCAAAACTTTGGTGATTGCCGCCGTCAAAGTGGTTTTGCCGTGGTCGACGTGCCCGATTGTCCCGATGTTCACGTGCGGCTTACTTCTGTCAAATTTCTCTTTGCTCATAACTTTAAGTTGTTTTCTCTCCTAAATTTATGAGAAGGACGAAAGATTTTGAGCCTATCCTTTCGCCTTCACTTTCATCCTTATTTAATTAAGTGGTAGCCCCTTTTACCTTGGCGATGACCTCTTCAGCGACGTTGCGCGGAGCCTGGTCATAACGCTCAAAGTGCATAGTCGAAGTCGCGCGTCCCTGCGTGGCGCTTCTCAAATCGGTCGTGTAGCCGAACATTTCCGACAGCGGCACGAAAGCCGTCACGACCTGCACGCCGCCCGGACGCGGAGTCATACCTTCAATCTGCCCGCGACGACGATTCAGGTCGCCGTTGACCGAGCCCATATATTCTTCCGGCGTCACGACTTCCACGCGCATAATCGGTTCGAGCAAAACCGGCTTGGCTTTTTTAATCGCGTCCTGAAACGCTAAGCTGCCGGCGATGTGGAACGAGCGCTCGTCCGAGTCAACTTCGTGATACGAGCCGAAATTCAAAGTGGCTTTGATGTCGACTAATTCATAGCCCGCCAGAAATCCGCGCGCCATCGCGTCTTTAATGCCTTCCATCGTCGGTTTGATAAACTGACGCGGAATCGCGCCGCCCGTGATTTTGTCTTCAAAAACAAAGCCTTCGCCCGGCGCGGGTTCGACTTCCAGCTCGACGTGCGCGAACTGACCGCGACCGCCCGACTGTTTCTTGAAGATTTCCTTCCCGGGCGCGGGCACGGTAATCGTTTCGCGATAGGCGACCTGCGGTTTGCCGACGTTCGCTTCGACGCCGAATTCGCGCTTCATACGGTCGACGATGATTTCAAGGTGCAATTCGCCCATTCCGGCGATGATTGTCTGACCGGTTTCGTGGTCGGTCGTAACCTGGAAACTGGGGTCTTCCTGAGCCAGACGACTGAGCGCGATGCCCATTTTGTCCTGGTCCTGGCGAGTCTTCGGCTCAACCGCGACGCGCACGACCGGATCGGGAAACTCCATCGATTCGAGAATAATCTGTTTGTTCTCGTCGGAAATCGTGTCGCCCGTCGTGACGTTTTTCATACCGCCGATGGCGACGATTTCGCCTGCGCTCGCCGATTCGACGTCTTCGCGCTTATTGGCGTGCATCAACATCAGGCGACCGACGCGCTCTTTGTTTCCTTTAATGGTGTTGTAAACGTAAGAGCCGGAATTGACCGTTCCCGAATAGATGCGCACAAAGGCGAGCTGTCCGAGATGCTTGTCCGCCATCAATTTGAAAACCAGACCGGAGAACGGCGCGTTCGGCGCAGCTTCGCGGGTTTCGGTTTCGTCGGTTTTCGGATTGACGCCTTCGATTGCCGGAACGTCCAGCGGGCTCGGCAGATAATCGACTACCGCATCGAGCAGCGTTTGAACGCCTTTATTTTTGAAAGCCGAGCCGGTCACGACCGGAACGATTTTCAGTTCGAGCGTTCCCTGACGCAGAGCCTTGCGGATTTCCGCTT
Source organism: Acidobacteriota bacterium (assembly GCA_030860665.1). Taxonomy (GTDB): domain Bacteria; phylum Acidobacteriota; class Blastocatellia; order Pyrinomonadales; family Pyrinomonadaceae; genus JALZHR01. Next base: position 9,108 of record JALZHR010000529.1, on the reverse strand, counting down.
CGCTGATTTCCTCGCCTTCCAGATATTTCATCATCAGGTCGTCGTCAATCGAAGAAACGGCTTCCACCAGTTTTTCGCGCCATTCCGTCGCTTCGTCAACCAATTCCGCCGGAATATCGACCGTTTCATACTGCGCGCCTTTGGTTTCGTCGTTCCAAATCAAGCCTTTCATCGTGATAAGGTCGACGACGCCTTTGAGCTGGTCTTCCAAGCCGATCGGGATTTGCAGAGCGACGGCGTTTGCGCCGAGACGCTTCAAAATCGAATCGAACGAGCGTTCAAAAGAAGCTCCGGCGCGGTCTAATTTATTGATAAAGCAGATACGCGGAACCTGGTATTTGTCCGCTTGACGCCAGACGGTTTCCGACTGCGGCTCGACGCCCGCGACGCCGTCGAAAACGGCGACCGCGCCGTCCAGAACGCGCAAGCTGCGCTCGACTTCCATCGTGAAGTCGACGTGTCCGGGCGTATCGATAATATTGATTCGGTGCTCGACACCATTGCGCTTCCAGAAACAGGTCGTCGCCGCCGAGGTAATCGTAATGCCGCGCTCTTGTTCCTGTTCCATCCAGTCCATCGTCGCCGTTCCTTCGTGAACTTCGCCGATTTTGTGCGAAACGCCGGTGTAGAACAGCACGCGCTCGGTCGTCGTGGTTTTACCCGCGTCGATGTGCGCCATAATGCCGATGTTTCTAAATTTGTCTAAGCTAATCTTTGCCATAACTTCCAAGCTGTCAGCCTTTAGCAATTAGCTATTGGCTTCGTTGTTCGGCTAACAGCTAATTGCTAATTGCCAATAGCCGATTAAAATCTATAATGAGCGAACGCCTTGTTCGCTTCCGCCATACGGTGAACGTCTTCGCGTTTTTTCACCGCGCCGCCGCGATTGTTGACCGCATCCATCAATTCGCCGACCAGACGGTCCTGCATCGTTTTTTCGTTGCGGTTGCGCGCGTTCGAGACAATCCAGCGAATCGCCAGCGTGTTGCGGCGGTCTTTTGAAACTTCGAGCGGAACCTGATAGGTCGCGCCGCCGATACGGCGGGATTTGACTTCCAGCGTCGGAGCGACGTTGTCGAGCGCTCTTTTAAAAACTTTCAAAGGCTCGTCGCCCGTTCTTTCCGCGAGTTTTTCCATCGCGCCGTAGAAAATCTGTTCGGCGACTGATTTCTTGCCTTCCCACATCACGCCGTTGATGAATTTTGAAACCATCACGCTGTTGTAAATCGGGTCGGGCAAAACTTCTCTTTTTCCTGCAACTCTTCTTCTTGGCATACTTTTACATTTATCATTTATCATTCAACATTTATCGGCTTTTGAACTCGTCGTTCAATGGTAAATGTTAAATGATAAATGTTTATTTTTTCTTCGCTCCGCCTTTGCCAGCTGCGGCAGCGCCGCCGGCTTTCGGACGCTTCGCGCCGTATTTCGAGCGCGCCTGATTGCGATTTGCGACGCCCGACGAATCGAGCGTTCCGCGAATAATGTGATAGCGAACACCCGGCAAGTCCTTGACGCGACCGCCGCGAATCAAAACGATTGAGTGCTCCTGCAAGTTGTGTCCGATGCCGGGAATATAGGTCGTGACCTCGATTCCGTTGGTCAGGCGAACACGGGCGACTTTGCGCAGCGCCGAGTTCGGTTTTTTCGGCGTTTGCGTGTAAACGCGCGTGCAGACGCCGCGTTTCTGCGGGCTCGACTGCAGCGCGGGCGAAGCCGTTTTGTATTTCACCGCCTGGCGACCTTTGCGAACAAGTTGGTTAATCGTTGGCATTCTTTTTTAACTCTCTTTACGGAAAATAAAAGCGAAAGTAACCCTAACCTGCCTCTTGCCGAAACTCGTTCGGCAGTCAGCGCAAGCGGCTACTTGCGACTAAATTAATGATTAAACCTTAGGGAACGTCTTTTTTATTTTTCTTTCGGCGTAGATTCTGACTTCCCTCGAAACTTCTCTAAGTCATTAACTTTTCTGTGGCGTGGCTTTATTTTAATAAAGGTAAGCAAACTCGGTTGGTTTGCCCTGAATTTTAAAAAATTCAGTTTTACGCCACAATAACTGTTCGCGTTTGACTTGCCAAACGCTCTACGCATTTAAAACAAACCGTATCGCTACTGTTTGTCTCAGACGGAATGTCCGAAACTTCAGATTCTACGAAACACTGTTCGGGTTGTCAAGTGAACTTTTGCACAAAAGAAAAAACTCCGCAAAATTGCGAAGTTTTAAGTAAAGCGAAGACCTGGATTAATTGAATCTTAAAACCGAAGCGATTATTTCGCTCGCTTCTGACAGCAGCAGCAGCAGTATGGTGAGATTCACTTACTTGCCTGCGGCGCCGCTGTCGTCTGATTTCTTCGGATGCCGGTTCTCGAATTCCGCATTTATTTCTCCGTAGCTTATGCCCTTAATTCCTATTTCAGCAGCCAGTTCATAAAGAGCCTGAGGAAAATCCTGAAACTCGGAAGGCGTTTTCTCCGGTTCGACGATAAACGATAAAAGTACCTCTTCAACACCGGGGAAAACCGATATTTTCCTTAAATCGCCGAGATAAGTTTTAAAGAATAAAATCGCCTCCTCTATCTGCGAAGACAGATTGGCGGCTTCACTTACAGCTATTAATAAATTTGACATATCAAACACATCTAACGGATTGGACAGTTCGGGAATGTCCGGTTCGTGAAATTTATCTCTGAATTCTGCCGGAATTCCCAAAGCTCCCTTGAATCGAATTTTTTCTTTCGGCAAATTCGATTCTTCAAGAAAAGCGTCCGGGTCAAAGCCTTTTCCTGAGATTTGCAGCGCACACCCGACTCTTTCATAAACGCCGGGGTTTTCCCAGTTAGATGTGTTATTTTCCATCCGCATTCAGGTATAAGTGATTACCCGCCGCCGGACAACGTGACGGCAGGCTTAAAATCAGAGAATCAGTTCCAACCCACATCAAAACACACGCAAGCGGCGACGTTTCCTCTGACAGCATGAATACCCAAACAGCCTATCAAAGGAGCGTAAGGAGTTATAGTATACATACAACTCCCTGCCTGATGCCCGTTGCCGAGAAAGTATCTGGCTCGGTTCGGGCAGGTTACGCCGCAAGGGTCAACTCTATAAAACCAGCACCCGTAAGTAGTACAGTTTCCTCTTGTAAATGCCGCGTAGGACAATCCTACCGGAAACGTAGAGCCGCCGCTCGTAGGAACGCCGCCGCCGGAACAAGTCGGGTCAATGTTTATAAGCGTATCGTAATTACCCGTATCGGCTGGTTCAGGGTCTATCCTCATTATAATCGGTGCTTTCACCGTCAGAGAGGTGCCTTCGCCGTTTCTGGTCCAGCTTCCCTGCTCGGTGATGCTTCTCGATTCAGGGCTTTTTATTGTTACCTGCATATCAACCGTGTGGTAGTAATCCGAAGTGATTTCGACGACGCCTGCTCCGACGATAAAGAATTCGGTTTCCTGCGGGTCTTCCGACAGACCGGTTTCCTCGTCCATCCAGGTATCCGAATAGCTTATCAAATCCTGACCGAGCGCCGCGGGCGTCATCAGGCTCAGCAAAAACAAACTCGTCATAAACAGCCGCCGTAAATTGATTCTCGTAATCACTTTATTTCTCCTTTTAACAACGCAACTGAAATAAGACAGCCGGGACGCAAGTCCTTTAGCCGCCTGCGCCGTTCGCGTGCCGCTACTGCATTTTTATTTTGGCTTTCACTCGTTCCTGAATGCTTTGGTTTAGTCTGTCTTTGCCGGCTGCGCTGAGCCGGCGCGGAATATCGGCAACTAAATCGTCAACCGCTTTTTCCTTGTCTCTCAACAGTCTTTTCATTCTCTGCTCGTCAGCAATGCTTAATGGCGGGTGCGCCGGGTGATAACGGTCTTTGATTGAGTTTATCTGATTGTCAAACGGTTTCACGCGCCGTTTGAAGTCATTAGCCAGTTGAAAAACAGCTTCGGCGTCGCCATCGTCCCCGATACCGAGAATTTGTCGTATATATCCGCGTAATTGCTTCTTCTCGGCGTCGTTTTTATGCGAGCTGAGCAGACGAAAAACCATCAGATAGGCAACTTTGTCGGGAATTAATTGTGAATTGTTTCCGGCGGGAGGAGCTTCAGCCGTAAGCCCGTAGGGATTCTCCCGCTTAAATGGCAGGAAACTGAATTCGCCCGTCCGGCACGCCGACGAAGAAGGTGATATGACTGAGGGCGGCTCGCTTTCGGCATCCCTGACTGATTTAGCGCGCGGGTTGGCGGCGGCGGCACCGGGGCTGCTCATAACTTTGCCGGTTATCACCAATGCCGCGACTACAGAAAGAAAAAACACAAAGAAAATCAGTCTTACTTTCATTTTATCGACTCCTTTTCGACCAATAAATAAAACTTAATTTTTCTATTATTAGCATTGGGCAATAAAGTTCAATATTTTTTTATTGGCGAAAACTATCTTTTCTTGGCGGAAACTATTATCTGTCGCAGAGTTGTCTTTCCGCTTGAGCTTTTTCCCAGTAATGTCTGCGATATTCGCTCGGCGTCAAGCCGAATTTCCTTTTGAAATCGCGCGTAAAATGGCTGTTGCAGAAAATTCCGACTTTATAGCCGATTTCGCCGACCTGATAAAATTCGTCTTCCGCTTCCAGGAGAGCGCGCGCTTTTTCCAGCCGCAAATCGCGCAGGTAGCTTATCGGCGGCATTCCCAGTGATGATTTGAATAGTCTTTGTAAATGCGGCGGCGAGATACCGATTGATTTGGATAATTCCTCAACTGTCCAATCATATTGAAGGTTTTCCTGTATTCGCTTTCTCAAATAAAATATTCTGCCGTCCATTATGCGCACCACTCCTTCCTAAAAAGTCGGTAGTAATCTAAACCTGCGGCTTTTTTCGGCTTTGCGCGAAATCGACTGAATGATTGCCCTGTCGCCGCAAGCAACCTCTCGCGCGACCGGCATTATTTTCAAATTCAAAACAAAACCGACGCCCCTTTGAATTCATCTCCTGGCAAACCGCACGTGTCTGAAGTCAATCAGAATGCAGTTTCTGTAAAATCTTTCGCTATACTTCCAGCACGGCTAACGAGCGATTTCACCCGGATGAATTAAATTGTCGTCGGTTATTTTATATTTTTAAAACTCTTAACTTAACGGGAATTAAAATACATTTTCTGAATTCTGTCAATATTTTTTCAGGCAGGCGATTTACCGAAATTAAGCCGCAATGCTTCGTCTGAAGTTGTTTTCTGCCACCGAGTTTTGCTACATTTTTTGTTTATTTCAAAAAGCATTTTCTAATTTATAGATATGGCAACCACTAAATTTGAAGCATTTTTAAATCAATTCGACGAAAAAGCGTGGCTTGAGGCGGTCGCTGCGCTGCTGCCCGAAATTCACGAGGTCGACCGCAACGGCGTGCAAATCTGGTTTCGCTTTTATCCGCTGTCGCTTTTCCGTTATCTCGAAACGGCTGAAAATAAAGAAGAAGCGATTCGGAAATTCGTTTTGCAGGGCAAATACGAATTAAAAGACCAGATTGACGAGTCGCACAAATTTCTCTACGGTCACCGCTTCTGGCGCGAAACGCGCGACGCGATAGTCAATCACGCCGAAGATTTTCACACCGAAAACGCCGATTTTAAAACCGAAGTTCGCGCCATCGCCAAGACGGTCGCGCAATCGGCGAAAACGACCGAATGCCTCGGCGTCGGCATCGTTCTGGTCGGCTTGATGACGCTCGTTCAGGTCGGTTTCGACCGCTTCAAAGCGGCGCAGGGAAAAGTCTTCATCGACGGGCGGCTGGCGAAAAAATCCGCCAAGGAAGTGCTGGCTGAGCGCGCCAGAGACGATTCGCAGGGGCTTTTCGGCTTTCTGAAAACCGTCGATAAAAAATTCACCGTCCGCTACGACGAAACGGACGCTAACGCCAAATTCCGAATCATCAACGAAGAGGAAATCGCTTCAGCCGCCGCGCGCGACCAGTCGCGGAACTGGCTGGAAAAAGACGCTCGCTGCATCGAGGGCGTGATTCCGGTCGAATGCCGCTCGGCGGCGTGCGGCACGTGCTGGGTCGGCGTTCTCGGCGGTCAGGAAAAGCTCTCGGAAGTCTCGCGGCTGGAAAGAAAACAGGTGAAAATCTTCGGCTACAACCAGCCGGAAGAGCCGAAGCCTTTTCTGCGGCTGGCGTGCCAGGCGAAAGTCTACGGCAATGCGACGATTGTCATTCCGCCGTGGAACGGCGTTTTCGGCAAAAAAGTTTACGGCAACGTCGAGGAAGCCGAGCTCGAACCGGCGACGACTTCGGCGAAAGCCAACCGCACCATCGTCAGGGAAGCCACGAAAAATCAATTGATGTAGAGCGCCCGAATTAATTTTTAAGAAAATATGCCGGTTCGTGAAAAATCGAACCGGCATATTTTCCCGCCTTAAACTTTAAGGAAATCACTGTGCGCCGCCGACCTTATTTTAAGCCGCGTTTTTTCTAATTCATTCGACGCTGACGAAATCGGCGTCCGTGACCGCGTCCGAAACGTTTAAAATCCGCGACGGCTGGGCGAAAACGTATCGTTTCGAGCCGACCGTCAGAACGTAAGTTTCGCCAGCCGGAATTCCTTCAAAATTATAATAGCCGAAAGCATTGGTCTGAACGGTGACGGGCTGCGGCAGAGCGCCGCCGAAAATCGTCACGCTGACCTTAGACAAGCCCTGACCGCCGGGCGACGACACGCGCCCGCCGACCGAAACACCGGCGGCGCTGACCGCATATGGCAATAATCTGGCTAAAGCCAGCGCGTCTCCGCTGCCGATTTGATTTTTGCCCGCTGCCCCGGCTTCTTCCGGCATAGATGCCGGAGCGGAAGAGCCGCCCGCGAGAATTTTGCCGTCCGGCTGGAGCGTCAGGCTTTTCAGAACGTCGGTCGAGCCTTTTTCAAAGTTGAATTTGACGACGCCTTCCGCGCCGAAGGTCGCGTCCTGAGTTCCGTTTACGTTGTATCTCGTCAGCTTAAAGACGGGCGGCGAGAAAGCGCCCGGCTCGCCGCCGACGACGATTTTCCCGTCCATCTGAATAACCACGTCGCTGATTTCGCCGGGAATCGAAATATATTCTTCGAATACTTCATCGTATTCAATCGGAATATCTTTGCCGTCCTGGCTGAAGCCGTTGTCGAGCGAGCCGTTCGGGTTATAGCGCGCGACCGCCCAGTTAACGTCCTTATCAACCTGCGCGTAACCGGCGACGACGATTTTTCCGTCCGACGGCTGCAAGGCAATCGCGCGCGCTGCATCGTATGAGTTCGGCGCGGTGCGGAAATTGGTCTTCACGATACCGTCCTGGTCGAAAGCGGTGTCCAAATCGCCGTCTTCCTCGTAGCGAACGACGGCGAAATCATTACCGCTCGACCCGGCGGCGATGATTTTGTTGTCTGACTGAGCAGCGACCGCAAAAGCGACGTTGTAGCTTGCGCCTTCGATTTGCGTGACGACCGAGCCGTTCGTCCCGAAATCCGGGTCGGGCATTCCGTTCGACAAATAGCGAACGACCACGAACCTGTAATCGAAGCCCGTTCCCTTGCTCGTTCCGGCGACGACGATTTTGCCGTCCGCCTGAATCGTCGCGGCGTGCGCCTCCGATTCTTCTCTGACGACCGTCACGACCTTTCCGTCGCCGCCGCCGAAACTGTCGTCGAGAGAGCCGTCCGGATTCAGGCGCGCAACGCTGATTCGGTCGATAAAATCTTCAAAGCTCAGCCCGGTTCCGACCACGACTATCTTATTATCCGGCTGGATGACGACCGATGTCGCCTGCTCGCTGGACTGAAATTTTCCGGCGGAGAAATCTATCGCGACAAAGCCCATCGCGCCGAAGCTCGTATCGGGCGAGCCGTCTTCATTAAAGCGCAGCACGGCGAAATCGTTATGCTTGCCCGTGTTTCTGTAGCCGACGGCGACGATTTTCGTCTGCCCTTCGATAATCTGCACGGCAATATCGTCCGCCTGAAACGCGCCGCCCATCGCGCTGATTACCCTTCCGTCGCCGCCGCCGAAGCTCGGGTCTAAAGCGCCGCCCTGCTGCGCCGCCGCAAAAATGGATAAAGACAGGCAAAATACCGGCGCAAGCAGCGCCCGGCTCAAAAAAACTCGCAGAAATCTATTGCTCATTTTAAGGAGTTCTCCGTAAAAATTTCTTTTTATAATGTGATTTGATTTTTATCCGGCAGTAGAGAAAACCGCTCTCGGCGTGCCCTGTTCGTTTACCGACTAAAGGGCGGCAAACAAACGTCTTGTATTTGCATTTGATTATAAACAAAATATGATGAATTTGGAATGAGAAAAAATCTGTTTAGTTTTCCGCCGGTGGTTTTGGTTTTGCTCGCCGTTCTGCTCTGGAGCACGGGCGGGCTTTTTATCAAGATGACGACGCTCGACGCTTTTGCCGTCAACGCCGGGCGGTCGCTTTTCGCGGCGATTACGGTCGCGATTTTCACTTATCGAAAGGGCTTAAGGCTCGACGCTTTTACGTTTCTGACCTCGTTTCTCTACGCCGGAACGCTGACCTGTTTCGTCTACGCCAACAAGACGACGACCGCCGCGAACGCGATTTTTCTGCAATACACCGCGCCGATTTACATCCTGATTCTCTCGCCTTTTATCCTGAAGGAAAAATTTCGCTTTCCCGATTTGCTGACGGTCGTTTTCTGTCTCGCCGGGATGAGCCTGTTTTTTCTGGAAACGCCGGGCGCGGCGGAGAACAAGCTGGCGTCGAACATTTTTGCCGGCAATCTCGCCGCGTTGCTTTCCGGCATTTTTTTCGGCTTGTATTTCGTCTTTCTGCGCCATCCGCGCTCGCTCGAAAACCGAAATCCGGCGCTTTCGGTTTTCTACGGCAATTTGTTGATTGTATTGTTTATGCTGCCGCTGCTGGCGCAAAACCCGCCGCAGCCGACCGGGCAAGATTTCCTGGCGATTTTATTTCTCGGCGTTTTCCAAATCGGCATCGCCTACGTTTTATTCACCAACGGCATCGCGGGCGGCGTCCGCTCGCTGGACGCGAGCATTATCGGATTTGTCGAGCCGCTGCTGAACCCGGTCTGGGTTTTCCTGGTCTTCCGCGAAACGCCGAGCC
>JALZHR010000502.1 GCA_030860665.1 Acidobacteriota bacterium | reverse complement strand
CCTCTTCTCTCGGCAGCACGTTGATAAATTGCGGCAGTCGCTCGGGGTCTTTTTCTATCTCGGCGAAGAGGCGCTTGCGGCTTTCTTCGGAAAGCTTCGGCATATAGGTATATTTCGGGTCAAACTGATTCTGGTGATTCCAGTAAGCGAGTAAATCCTCAATCGGCGCGTCGTCCTTCGGCGGGTTGCTTTTACTGTAGAAATTATCGGGGCGCGTCTCGGACGTATTTTTCACCAGCGGATTCGGCGGCGGCGGAGCGGGCAGATTAAGCAGATTTAATAAAATATTGTTTTCTGCCTGTGAAGAAGCGGGCGAAAGAACGAAAAATCCGAAAATCAGTAAGAAAACGCACAAACCAACGGCGGATAAAAATCGCTTCATATAATAAGACTCTCTCCTCGTGCTGAGATTTAATAACTTATCCTGAAAGAAAAATCAATATTTTTAGAACGGCGCGGCTCTCTGTGGGAAAGAAATCTGCTTGTCTGAGAAAGAAACATCATTACAGATTCCCGCCATTTCGGCAACGACAAATTCAGCAGGCGGCTTTGTCAGACAAAAAATCTTCCCTTTTTATCTGTTATCCGCGCGCAGGATTATTTAGACCAAAAAAATCGGGATAAGTTCCCGGCTTCGGAAAAATTCCTTGATTTATTTTGTATTTCTCAAATCTTCGCTCGTATTTACGTCGAAAAAGCCGGTTGGGCGTGAAGAAATTCCCGAAGATTTGAGCGTGAAATAAAAAATCGCGGAAACGCCCGCTCGGAGCATTTCCGCGATTTTCCGTAAATTAAGAAACGACGCTTAAGCCTGAGCCGTTTCGGATTTGTCTTTTTTCTCGCGCTTGATGCCGCCGATCTGGACGAGATTTTCGCCCTTGATGTTGTTTTTCTCCAACACCATCTGCTGATACAGCTTGCGCATCATCTGCATTTCTTCGGCGGCGGTTTTCGGTCCTTCCATTTCCGGCTTGTTCGGACGCTGCAAGTCGATTTCGTTCAAAACGAGGCTGTGCGCCGCATCGCCCAATTCGACGTGCTTGCCGCGCGCGAAAACTTCGTGACGACCGTGTTCCTTATACCACTGAGCGACGGTCGCGTTCTGGTGCATATGCTCGATGATATTTCTCCAGCCGATGCCCGTGTTATAAGCGCAGAAGGAAATTTCGCCTTCCTGCGTGCCGTAAGGGATAATGCACATCTCCGTGCGGCGGAAATCGTAATTGAACAAATCCTGGAACCACATTCCCGCGATGAAAAGGAAGTTCCACGGGTCGTTGCGGCGTTTTTCGATGTCTTCAAACGTGCGGTCGGGACCGACTTTGCCGTAATCCTTTCCGGTCAAGCCAAACGATTTATCGAACTTCTTCAAAATTCCGCCGAGCGTCAAACTTTGCGGCGAGCCGTAAGGATTGTAGTTTTTCAAAAGCGCCAATCCCATCATAAAGTTTGAGAACCATTTGCCGCGATTCGTGTCGGTGATGTGCTTCATATCCGTCACGAGTCCCTGAATGTTCAGGAATTGCGGAACCGGAGCCATCTCCTTCGTTTCCTTGTTAACCATCACCGCCGTTCCGACGCCGCAGTTCGGGTGGCAGCCGCAGGAAACCTGTCCCCATTCGGCGTCCGGACCGTGAACGACGTCAGCGAAATCGGCAAACGCGCCCATCAATGAAAGCGGAAACCAGTCGCGCGTCGGCTCGGTGATTCCGACCTGTTTCTGCACGTCCTGCGCCAGATGCGAGAGCGTATAACGCTGCTGCAGGCGGCGCTGCTCGGTAATCTGCTCGTCGCGCCCGGTGAACGAAACCGGCTGGAACGCGATGAACGAAATCTTTTTCGGATTGTCCAGCGCAAAGCGAATAATCGAGCCGACCTGGTCGTTATTAATACCGTTGACCAGCGTCGTCACCAGAATAATGTCAACGCCCGCTTCGTGCAGGTTGTTGATGGCGCGCAGCTTGACGTCGAACAAATTGCCGATTTGGCGGTGCGAGTTGGCGTCGTTGCCGATTCCGTCAAATTGCAGGTAGACGAAGCGCAGACCGGCTTCGGCAGCCTGGCGGCAGAATTCTTTCGATTTCGCGAACTCGATGCCGTTCGTCGCGGCTTGCACCGAGTTGTAACCGACTTTGCGCGCGTAGCGAATCGCTTCGAGAAAATGCGGCGACAGCGTCGGCTCGCCGCCCGAATACTGAACCGACATCTGGCGGCGCGGCTTGATGGAAATCGCGTTGTCTAAGATTTCCTTCACGTCGTCCATCGAAAGCTCGTGAACGAAGCCGACCTGGTTGGCGTCCATAAAACACGGGTCGCACATCATATTGCAGCGGTTCGTCAAATCCACGGTTAAAACCGCGCCGCGCCCGTATTTGATGGAAGAAGTTCCGTGATTGTGAAGTTTTTCGTCGTTGTGCGACTGAATGTCGCGTCCCGGAAACAGCGTTTCGATGTGTTTCAGAAACGCCGAGTCAATCGCCATCAAATCTTCAAAATGCCCGTGCTGCGGGCAGTCCTTAATCATCCAGATTTGACCGTCGCGCTCGATAATCTGCGCTTTGATTTCGCCGACCTTTTCGTTGATAAGCGTCGAAACCTCGCGTTTGCCGCTTAAAATTTCTTCGCGTGCCTCAATGACACAGTTCGGGCAGAGCGAGTCGGTCGTGCGCGGAAAGCCGAGCGTCGGCTTCGATTTCTGCCAGGATTTTAAAATAGGTTTGTCCGACCATTTCGGTGTAAATGACGGGTTCGGTTTGTATTTATTAACGGCGCGAATAGCATTAAAAATTCCGCCAGCAACGACGGTTAATCCTTTTTCGACGTGTTTGATAGGTCTCATATTCTTTATCTGTTCTCCGAAAGAAAGCTTTCTATAAAAATTCTTAGATGCTCAAATCCGCCCGCGTGTATATACAACAATGCCTTTTTGCCTAATCGAACTAAATTACCTTTAATCGAGTCATTATGAATGAGCGAAGTCGAGCGCCTTATAACTATTTATATATGTCAGCAATAATTATGCCATTGAATCGTTTAAATTAAACCTTTTGTTTTCAAAGTTTAGAGGCTTTTTGAGATTAAGCGGCGAACAAGGCGCTTGTAGCACTGTGACACAAATCTTTTATCACTATAGCGCTTTGAACTTTTTGACACAAACCGGGTGCAAGCTCTATTC
>JALZHR010000483.1 GCA_030860665.1 Acidobacteriota bacterium | reverse complement strand
AGACATAGGTTTGTACGGATTTAAAGAAAAAAAAAAAATAATATAAGAAATGGTAGGTCAGGGCGTATTTCGTCTGTCCCTGCGGGTCGAGCATTCCGATTTTGACGTTGGCGACTCCGCGTCCTTCGCCGTTCACGACGCGACCGCCGACATTGACGCCAGCCGCCGTCACGGGAACGCCGTCGGTCGTCACGCTCAGCGTCCAGCCGCCAGCCATATTGCCGACCGTGCCGCCGCCGCCGTCGTCGTCCACGTAAAGACTCCAGACGCCGTTTGCCGGGACGCCCATTTGCGCGTAAACGCTGGCGAAGGTCGCCACGCAGCCGGTGCAGGCGGTTCCGCCCGGAGCGTTCGGCGGGTTGTTATACGGACCGGCGGGCGCGGGCGAGGGCAGGCTGCCTTCGCCGTTGCCGTTATTGGTCGGTCTGAAAGTGCCTGATGTCAGCGGAGTCGAGCTGACCGCGTCGGAAGGCAGAGCCGGTGAGCCGTCCTGAAGCGTTATCGTAACGTTCGTGGTGGTCGAGCCGGGTTCGAGAGAGCCAGCGGTGTCGGACATAAGAATAAACCCCTGACCGCCGGGACCGATGAGCAGAATATCGAGGTCGCGCGGGCGACCGATTGAAAGATTATTGAAGGTCACCGTGACGTTCGTGATTGTTCCGACCAAGCCGGAAATCGTAATCTGCGACGGGTATGGTGTTGTATTGGGATTAGTAGTGTTATCACCGATATTAATCGCCGTCGAGTTCGTAAGCGTTTGGGTCATCGGCGGCATTAAAGGATTCACCGCTGCCGCGCGCGGGGCGACCGCTGCGCCGCCGCTCGCCGTGACCGGATTGATTGCCGGAACGAGAGAAACCAGCAAAAGCAAAACGAAGGAAAAGAATTTGGAAAATAAGCGATTAAGAGTCGAAGTCTTTTTTTTCATTGGAATGTTACCTCTTTATACTGCTTTATACTGCCCCTGATTTGTGAAATCGGCTCGTGGGCTGGATGCCGTAAAACTGGTTTTCAGTTTTTTTTCTGCCCGCAATCGACGGCGCGGAAAGTTTTTTCGCCGCCGCCATTGACGCGGGCGGAATAAAGCGAGCGATTCTTTAGTTTCTCGACGGGAAGATGCCTTCCAGCGCAATCAGAAAGGTCAGCGTCGTATACGGTTGAATATTTGAAAACGGCAAGCCGCTGCCCGTTATTCCGGTCGTCTGGTTGGCGTTGGTGGCAAGATGACTGTCAGCCGTTCCCGAACGGTAGCCGTTGACCTGATAATCGGTGCCGTTGACATTGACGACGGGAATTGCCGGCAAGTTATTAGCCGGTTGGCTGTCATTGCCGTCTGCGACGACGGAGGGCTGCTGCGGAGCCATCTGGTGAACGTGCGCGGGCAGATTAGACGTTACCAGCGTCGTGGTTTCCGCGCCCGACATCTGTCCCAGCGTGTAGGGCGAAAGTCCGGGTCCCTGTCCCTGATGGACGGGAACGCGCCCGCGCAAATCCGGCAGCGCGAAGGTCGTCTGACCGTTGCCGCCGTAGGTCGTGCCTAAAATCGAAAAAAGCGCGGTATTCTGCGCAATCGAAAGCAATTGCCCGTTGCACATAGCCCAGCCGCGTATAGCAAAATTGCCACCAAACATCATTATTTGACCAATATATGGTTCTGACATCGTATCTCCTTAGGTTTTTCAGCGTGTTTATAAATAAAGCCTATCTATAAATTGGAAAAGGGAATTATGTTGAATCTAAAAGACTCGAATTGACGTGCAATTAAAACAGAGTTATAAACTGCGCGATAAATATACTCCTTTTTAAATTATCATTCAAGGACGTTTATCAAGTTTGCGAGTTTTCCGGCAATATTATTGCCCTGCGCGGGCAAAATTGATTCCCGTCTTGAAACATTCGATAAATCGGAGTAGTATTCTCAGCCAAGCCCCGTAATTACCGACGTTTATTATCCGAACAAAAAAATGACCATAACACGCCGCCGATTCGTCCGTAATCTTAGCGCAGCCGCGCTTGCCGCCGTTTCTTTAAGCTCGACCGCCGCGAGCGTTTTCAGTCAAACCGCCGAAACAAACGCCGCGACGGACGGGCTTTTCCCCGTGCCGCCGGAAAGCGCCGCAGACGCTTTAAATTTTCTGACCCGAGCGCATTTCGAGCCGTTCGTCAACACCTTCGTCGAAGTTTACGACGGCGAAATACAGGTTGCGCGGCTGCGGATTATTGAAGTGACGGAGCTGAAACGCGCGAACAACGAAAAACGCTCCTTTACCGGCGAAAGCTTTTCGCTGCTGTTTCAGGACACGCGGCGCGCGCGTCTCGCCGCGCAGACGACTTACCGGATTCAGCATTTCGCGCTCGGCGAATTTTCGCTGCTGCTCTCGCCGACCGGATTAAAAGGAAACCGCTACGAGGCGATTATCAATCGCGTCGGCGGCGGCAGATAGCGTCGCAACCGAAAAACAACCGCTCGCGAGAGAGGCGAAAAGACGCGAAAGCCTGTTTGTCTTTTGCGCGTTTTCGTCTCTTCTGCGGGCATTGTTTCTGAGAATTCATAATGCGCAGCCGCCGGGCGGCGTTACTCGCTCGCAATCAGCCGGTTAAATACGGCTTCGTATCTGACTGAGCCGTCGGCGGTTTTTTCGATGGGAACTAAAAATATTTCCAGCGCGCCGAGCGTCTCGTGCTCCATCCGGTAGATTCTCTGTTCGACCGGCAGGTCGGGCGGAAAGAGAAAAACCAGCGCGAAAATTTCCTGACGCGGATATTCTCTTAACTGCGAAACTTCCGTCAGTTCGACTTCCGCCGCTTGTTCCGGCGTAATATAAACATTAAATTTCGTGTTCAGCTGTTCGGCGAAAGCATCCCTGCTTAAATCCTGCGTCATCCGTAATCTTTCTCCCGGTCTTTTCCTCTGTAAAAAGCTTTATTTTTCAGTCATTTGCGGCGGCTGCATCTGCATCTTGAAATGAAATCCGGTTTCCCCGGTAACGGAAAAACCGAGCCGCGTATAAAGCCGTATGGCACGATTGTTCTGGACGACGTGCAGGCTGATGCGGCGATTTGTCCGCGCCGCTTCGTCCATCAAATCCCGAAACAAAAGCGTCCCGATTCCCTGATTTCGATGTTCGGGCAAAAGCGCTAGATCGACCGGAATAATCTCGTCCGCCGCGTGACGGTCGACCATAAACCGCCCGATTGGCTGATTGTCCAGCAAAACGATGTCGTGCGCCGCTTCCGAAT
>JALZHR010000476.1 GCA_030860665.1 Acidobacteriota bacterium | reverse complement strand
CGCCTGAACCGAGCCAGCCCGCCGAACGGGTGCAGCACGATTTCCACCACCTCGACGCCCTCGCGCCGCGCCACGAAGGCGTGCGCCAGCTCGTGAAACAAAATCGAAGCAAAAAAAACCAGCGTGGAAACGAAAGCCAGACACAAACGCGCGGCAAGACTTCCAATCAACTCGACCGGAATATTGACCGCCGTCAACACGGAAATCAAAATCAAAACGCCGAACCACCGGTAATCAATCCGCACGGGAATATCAAAAATGTGCGCCAGAAGAAGCTGCTGTTTGGAAAACTCTAGAACGTTCATCTTTACCTGTAATGTAAATTATGAACGAGAGAGATTGAAATAGTCTAGCTTCGGGCTGGATTTTAATATTTATTTAGATTGGAGAGTTAACGATTGAGATGAGTGAGGCGGAAACCGATACACGCAAGCTAGATTTTAACGAGCAACGTTTTAAGAGCGTAGCTATTTCCGCCTTCGCTCCATTGACTTGTTATGTGTTGCTGTCATTTTGCTGACGTATGTTTTCTTCGATTCCCCTTACATAATAACCCGCATTGTCAATAATTTTCTTCATAACTTTGGGCAAGTAGGGAACGAATTTCTCCATCGAAATATCTGCAAAAGGATATTGGTGATAAAAATTCAGGTAATCAATAATCTCACCTTTTTCGATTCTGTTAATTTTTTGGAATGGGTCGTTGCGATTGTAAGAATGGTAATCTGAAAGGTGAATCAACTTGCATCCAAAATTATATACGATTCTTACCCATCCACCTTCTAAATTAACCATTTCCTTATCCGTAATCCATTGCTTCTTTCCATTAGCGGAAATTCGATGCCATCTTTCACCGTTTAGAAAATCGTGGATAAGGCGCTCTTGTTCGTTGAAATTTGTATTGAAAGAGTTTAAATATGCCACTCTAACTAAAGAATCTACTTCTTGACGTAATAAGCCAATAGCAACACCGTAATTGCCGTTTTGCAAAAGTAAATTGAAAGCATTCCAATTTTCCTTTGACCTGTCACGAACTGTATTGCAAAACTCAATAATTTCGGATGCTGGCATTTTTACCTCTTAAGGGTTATCACGAAGACACATAACGATTGAGATGACGTGGAGCGAAACCAGCCGCACGCAAGATGGAGACAAATATGCAAGATGATGAAAAAGTAACTGTTTCGCCCTCACTTCCATTGATTTGTTGGGCGTTGTCTTATTATTCGAGACTTTTGTTTTAATAGGCTTTTACTGCTCTTGCCCAGAACATCATTCCCGACGCCCCACAACCATAAACCCAAATTTTAACTCGTCTGCCTTTGGTCAGAATTGAAGAAAGTTCGCGGGGAACAAATCTGCCTTTGCTTGCGACGTATTCAGTATCAATGTTTACAAAATATCGTTCGTCGTTTGCTTCACGCACCGTAACTCCGGTCAACATAATTTCATCAGCATCAAACTCTCGCTTTACGATAACGCCGTCAACAGGAGCAGAATGTTTAGTCGGGTCAACGCAAACATCTGGACTCGCCAAGTCAGTCATCTCGGCTACAGGAACAACTTTTTTCGCGCTAACACGCTTTCCGCCGGATTTTTTGCCAGTTTGTGCAATGACGGTTAAGGCAAACAAGAGAATAACCGCAATCGTAAAATAAATTTTCATCTTGATTTTCTTTCAGCCTAGATTTTAAGCGAAAACGCCCAGCTTTGTATTATACCGAATTAATTCCGCATAATTAATTATACCAAGTTTCTAAAACCTTATGTTTGAGAAGTTTCACGCTGATGTGTCGGACAAAAGCCGAATTACCTATCACAGACAACGCCTTCAGTAATCCTGAATTGTGATACGTTACGACTTCTTTCCGGTAATCCGATTACGCTTCAAACGGAATCTCGGAGTTTTGCAGCAGGCTCGGCTCGTTGCGGGTGACTTTTTCCAAAAGGTTCGGCTCGTCGAACATCTGCAAAAGTCCGCGAACGGTGGCGTAGCGCGGCTCGTCGGAGATGAGAAAGGGCAGGTTTACTTTTTCGCGCAGGTATTGGTCGATGCCGTCGAGCAGCGAGCCGCCGCCGGTTAGAATCACGCCGCGGTCGAAAACGTCGGCGGCGACTTCCGGGCGCAGCTCGGTCAAGGTGTCGCTGATGATTTGGGCGACGCGGCGGATGATGGCTTCGATGACGGGGTAGATTTCTCCGGCGGTGACTTCGACGGCGTTCGGGCTGCCGCTCTGCACGTCGCGCCCGCGCACGAT
>JALZHR010000441.1 GCA_030860665.1 Acidobacteriota bacterium | reverse complement strand
GCATATAGTATAACTAGCCGTATTTGAGATAACCGCGGTCGGCGCGTTACTCATAACGGCTGAAATGGTATTTTCCACCGCCGCCTCGGAAGAAAAAACCTCGCTCGTGCCGATTATTTCTCCGTTTTGTGCTTTCAGGACAAAATAGGGTTCCTGATTTTTGTTCAGCTTGCGTTCATAGCGATTCGGGTCTTCGGCATTTTTCTTGACCGATTCGACGCCTTTTTCCGCCGCGCTGCGGGAATTGTACAGCTCGCTCGATAAAATAGTCTCGCCGTTGCCGGATTTTAAGTTGAAATGAAACTTTCCGTTTGCCGAAGTTTTTATTTCAAATCTGCCCGTCTGTGATTCGACGCTTCCGGTTATCGGTTCGTGCGTTTCTTTTTTTAGCTCCTGAAAGCGATTTTGTAAATTGTGCTGTCTTTTGTTCACCTCGCTTTCGGCGTCTAAATACCGTTTGGCAGTCGAGCCGCTGTTTGCCTTTTCCTCGTTCTGAACGGTTTTTCGCCCGCCCATAAAATAGGCTAAAGCCGCGCCGGAGCCGACGCCGAATAAAAGCGGCAGAACCGAACGAACGCTGACCGAAGATTTGCTCGTGCTCTGGAAATCTTTTGACATCGTCATATTATGCGATTGGTCTGAATCGGAGATTTCCCTTAAAAATTCGGTGGTGCGGGCGGGATTGCTGCTGTGTTGCGCAACGTCAGCCTGAGCGACGATACCGCAGCAACTGCCGTTTTCATCGACCACCAGAATACGTCGGATGTTTCTTTCTTCCATCGCCTTGAAACATTCTTCCAGACTGGAATTCGGTTTAATGGTAGCAATGTCGATGGACATAATATCCGACGCCTTCATCGTCACCGGATTTTGCCCGGCGGCAACCGTCCGGATGGTAATATCGCGGTCGGTAATCGTGCCGACCGGCTTTTTATTCGATTGATTATCGACGACCGGAATACAGCCGCAATCGTTTTCAATCATCATTAGCGCCACTTGCTGCAAACTGGTTTCGGGCGTACAGCAAGCGGGATTTTCGGACATAACTTCTCTTACCTGCATTATCTTCCTCCTTGAATTAACTAATGTGAAGCGAATTAATACGCTTATTTAGAATTTATCAACAGAAGCAAATATTATTCCCCAACCGCAGCGAAGAAACCGGAAACGGTTGTTTGAGACTGTCAAAATAACGGTATCTACCTGCGACTTAAGAGGAAAATCGTTTCTTTCGGCGGATTGCCCGGCTTTCCCGGAAAATCTCGTTTTTGGGGATTTCAGCCGGAAATTGTATCATTGAAAGATATTTAGAGCGTAAAAAAGGAAATTATAATGCCGTTGCCGAACGTCTTTGCCGCCAGCGTCGAGGTCGGAGTCATCTTCGATTTGTTCCTGATGATTGTTTTCGCCAAGCTGCTGGCGGAAGTCTTCGAGCGTCTGCGTCAGCCCGCCGTCGTCGGCGAAATTCTGGCGGGGATTCTGATTGGACCGAGCCTGCTCGGCTGGGTTCACCCGACGGAAGTCACAGGCGTGCTGGCGGAAGTCGGCGTTATTTTTCTGCTTTTCACGGTCGGGCTGGAAACGAAGCCGCAGGCGATTTTAAAAGTCGGTAAGAAGGCAATGGTCGTCGCCGTGCTGGGCGTGATTGTGCCGTTTATAGCTGGTTATCTGATAATGTATCTGACCGGCAGAACCAACATCGAAGCGATGTTTCTGGGCGCGGCGATGGTCGCCACGTCGGTCGGCATCACGGCGCGCGTGCTTTCGGCGATGGGCTTGCTGGACGCGCCGACGGCGAGAATTATTCTCGGCGCGGCGGTCATCGACGACATTCTCGGGCTGCTGATTTTAGCGGTCGTCAAAAGCATCAGCACGACCGGCGTCAATTACCTGAGCCTTGCCGCGACCGCCGGCTTGGCAATCGGATTTACGGTGCTGGTGGCGGGCTTGGTCGCGCCGCTGCTGACGCGGATTGCGCCGCGAATCGAGCGGCTGAAAATCGGCGATTCGTTTTTTATTTTCGGTTTGATTTTATGTCTGGGGCTTTCGGTCGCGGCGGCGTATATCGGCGTGGCGGCGATTATCGGCGCGTTTCTGGCGGGAATGGCGCTGGCGGAAAGCTCCGAGAATAATCAGGAGATGCACCAGCAAACGCGCGGGCTGACGGAATTTTTCGTGCCGTTTTTCCTCGTCAATATCGGGATGCAGCTCAAGCTCGAAATCTTTAGCGACGCCTCGGTTATCGTCCTGGCGCTGGTCGTGACGCTGGTCGCGATTCTGACCAAGCTGGTCGGCTGCGGTTTGGGCGCGCTGGATTTGGGCTGGCGGCGCGCCGGGCAAATCGGCATCGGAATGGTTCCGCGCGGCGAGGTCGGCATCGTCGTCGCGCAAATCGGTCTGACGCTCGTCACGGTCGAAGGCGGTCGCGCCATCGACGACAAGCTTTTCGGCGTGATTCTTTTTATGGCGGTCGCGACGACGCTGGTTGCGCCGCCGTTTATCAAGATTCTGTTTGCTGGTGAGGACGCGGCGAATAATAAAATCGACACCGACGACGCGGGCGGCATTTTGCCCGAACGCCTTTCGCCGCTGGGGTGAAAGGCAATTACGAATTACAAATTACGAATTACGAATGATTGAATCGATTCGGACGTTTGAGTTAATTCAACCCAATTCGTAATTCGTAATTTGTAATTCGTAATTGAAAAAGCAACTCGGTTTTCGTATTCCGCAATCATAAACACGAAGAAGGTAGGCTTATGCGTTACAAATTTTACATTTTCGTTTTCCTGGCAGCTTTAGCCCTCGGGCTGAGCGATTTTGCTATGGCACAGACGGCGGCGCGCTCGATTACGGTCGTTACCGAGCCGAACGCGATTGTCTGGATTGACGACGTGCGCCGCGGCACGACCGATGCGAGCGGAAAGCTCTCTATCAGAACAGTTCCCTCAGGCGTCAGAAAACTGCGCGTCCGCGCCGACGGATTTAAAGAAGCGGTGCAGACCTTGACCGCCGCGCAGAAAGGCGAAGTGAAGGTCGCGCTCGTCAAAACTACGGACGAAGCCGAGCTGACCTTTCAGCAAGCCGAAGTCGCGACGACCGTCGACCGCGAAAAAGCCGTCGAGCTTTACCGCAAAGCCATCCAATTGCGCCCGCGATTTGCCGAAGCGCAGCTCGGCTTGGCGCGCGTGCTGCTGGATAGAAACGATACTATCGAAGCGATGAAGGCTATTCGTGAAGCCAAAAAAATCAGACCGGTCTACCCGGAAGCCTCAGCCGTCGAGGGCAGAATCTACCGCGCCGAAGGCGATGACGATAAAGCGATTGCCGCCTTTCGCCGCGCCATCCGCGAGGGCAAAGGATTTCAGCCCGAAGCACGTGCCGGATTAGGCTTGCTTTACAAGGAAAGAGCCGAAGGCTTCGGTTCGGAAGGCGATTTCGAGCAGGAAAAAACCAATTACGACCTCGCCGCCGCCGAATTCAAAATGGCGCTGCAGCAGCTTTCGGGCGCGCCTGACGCCGAAGTTATTTACCAGCTGCTCGGCGTCTCTTACGAGAAACAGCAGAAATATACCGAAGCCATCAAAATTTACGAGGAATTTCTGCGCGTTTTTCCCGACAGCAGCGAAGCCAGCGCCGTCCGCTCGTTTATCGTCCAAGCGCAGAAACAAATGCAGGAACAACGATGAAAGGTGAAAAAGTGAAAAGGTGAAAAGGTGAAGAAGCGAGTTGAGCAAAGATTCAACAAAACTTTTTCACCTTTTCACTTTAAAAACTCCAGCACGATTCGATTATACTCGCGCGGCTTTTCCATATTCAGATGATGGCTGACGCCCTTGATGATTTCCTTTTTCGCGCCGCCGATTTTCGCCGCCAGCGTGTCGGAAATGGCGATAAGCTCGGGTAGGTCTCGGTCTCCGATTACGACTAAAGCGGGCGCTTTGATTTCCGAAAGACGGTCGATAGTCAGATATTTCGACCATCTGAGCGGAATCGGTTCGGGCGTCGGTCCCCAGTATTTGTAATTGTCGGCGAGCATCCGCTCGCTGCGGCGACGGAATTTCGAGTCCGTTCCTCCGTCGGCGGCGAAGAACGGGTGCCGCATCCACATCTCGATTGCCGTTTTCATTCCTTTTTCTTCCGCTGCTTTGTAAACCGCAATCGACTGCGCGCTGCGCGGCGCTTTGTCGCCGCGCAAGCCCGAGGCGCTGAGCACCAGTTTTTCAACCATCTCAGGATGTTCGAGCGCAAAATCAGCCGCGATTATTCCGCCGAGCGACAGCCCGACGAGCGAAGCCCTTTCGATTTTCAGAAATTTCAGCAAAGCGTGTAAATCATCGACGTGCGAGAAAGACGCTGTAGCGGAATCCGAGCGGTTAAAGCCGCGCAAATCGTAGCGCAGGACGCGAAAATGTTTCGAGAACTTTTTAAACTGGTCGTCCCAGACCCGGCTGTCCGCCAGCCCGCCGTGTATAAAAACGACGGTTCTACCTTTTCCGGCAATCTCGTAATACAAGCGCCCGCCGCCGACCTCAGCCATGCCCGACGCGGCGGATTCGCTCTGGGCAAACGCAGCAGCCGCGTCGCCGAACAAGACGAACAAAATCAAAGTCCGGAAGATAATCGACAATCCGCCGCCGCTTCTTAGGCGCGAAATCCCATTCATATTTCCTACCTCAGAATAATCATTTTCGGCGCATTTCCCTAAGTCTTCTCAATAATTGCGGCGGTGCGAATTTAACCGTCTAGAATGTATGGGCGGTATAATCGGGTCAGGATTTTTCAAGAATATGCAAGTATTCGACGGTTTCCGTTGCTTTGTGATTCCGGTTTTCAGTTTTGTCGGCTTTAAATCTCTGGTATCCGGTTGTAGTCAAATCGTATTTGCCATACCTTTCCATTATTCTTTTTACATCTTTTTCCGACATTAAACCTTCGTTGTTATAGCTGAGAAAAATATGCTTGAAGCGGGCTTTTCTTATCAGATTTTCAAAAACGTCGGCAACTTCATTTTTCTGGCAATAAAGCGAACGCGTATAATTTCTCAATCCTGTTTTGCCGTTTGGGATGAATTGGTCGTATCTGGCAATAGTATTCAGCAAATGATAGTTTGCGCCGTATTGTCGTCCGTTATAGGGCGGGTCGAGATACAGAACGTCACCTTCGATTTTGTTTATTAAATAATTCGCGTCTTCATTATAAACCTCGTGTTCGGCGTCGTTTAAATCAAAAAATGCGGGCGTCAGCACAAGCGGTCTCTGCGCAGATTTTTTCAGATGCTTTAAAAATGCGCCATAGACGCTCGCGGTGTTTGCTACGGCGTCGGCATTTTCAAGCAAACTTGCCAGCAGAAAATAATATTGATTTTCATTTATCCGCGAAACCTTTTTCCATTCTTCAATCTTTTGCCGAATCGCATCAATCTTCCTGCCGTTTTCATCGCTGAAATATTGGCGTCCGCTTCCGCTTCCCGCGCAGTAGTTCTTGTAAATAAAACCTTCAATGCCCTCAAGGGCGTTTAGTTCGTCAATTAGCTCTGTACCTTTTATTTCTTTGTGATTTCCGATGTAGTTTTGATTTAAAACATAGCTGTAATATTCAATGTCGTTGGCAATTACTTTTTTAGATTCAGTTTTAAAGGAGCGCCCGATTGCGCCAGTTCCTGCAAACAAATCGCAGAAAATTTTATCCTTCATTTCTCCGACAGTCTTTCCGACTTCAAATTTAATGAATTTTGAAAGTTTGTATTTTGAACCAATATAATTCATTTTTCCTTGTCACTTTCTTTAATCAGCTCAAGTGGACTTACTTCAAGAAACTCCGCCAGCTCAATAACATTACTTTTTATAGGCTCAAATTTCTCCGAAAGAATGTTTGAAAGTTGCGTAGTGGAAATATCTAATGCCTCTGCTAATGCTTTAAAAGTTAATATCTCTTTCTTCGCCATTAGTTCTATAACCTTTGCTTTGTTTATTGACGGCATTTTATTTCAAATTAAACTTAAAATCAACTTTATTCTGAACAATATCTAAGTATTTTATGAATTATTGATGAGTTTATTTAATTCTTCACGCCATTTATATGGATCATACCAAAAACATCCGACACAACCTTTTTCGTCGTGTGGGTCGGTTCGCCATTGTTCATCGCCTTCATACCAAAAATAAATTCCGGGAAAGTTTCCACGCCTGTTAGTTTTGAGGCATCTTTCGCAATTCCTTGATTTTAAGAGGTTGTTGCTTCTTGTTAGCAAAATGAATTTAGCTTTTAATTCTTCGTCAGGTGCGTTTTCGCTGCTTTCCTCGTCTACATTCCAGCGAATCTGAGGAAACTTATGGTCAACTTCAAGTAAATTTCCGGCTAGCTGTCTCAACCAAATCGCTTCTTCATATTTTAGTAATACTTTTATACGAGTTGCCAGCTTTGCGGAAATTCCTGCTCTTGCGCTTGTATTTGTATTTCTTTCCAGCGTCGCTAGCTGTCGGTGAACGGTTGTCTGTCGACAGTTTTCACAAAATTTTCTGATGTCGTATCTTCCGCTGCCAGATGACGTTTCGGCAAACTGTATTCCATAAGCATCACGCCAAGTTTGCCAGGTTTTTGCTTGACTTGATTTGAGTTCACAACGGGTGCAGTGTGCCTGTAAGTCTTTCATCACCTCGTAATCGTGATATGAGTTTGTATTGGAATTAAAAGGATTCATAAACTATATCTCATTACTAAAATTCTTTTTTGAAAACAAAAATATATTCATGCTTGAAAATAAAATAATCGCTGCTTAGAGCGCGATATTTCCAGATAGTGTTTTGTCCGATTTTTCCGCGATTGCCTTCGATGTTTTTAATAATGATGCCTTTCAACTTTACCGTAAAGTGCCGTTTTATCATATCCATACAATAAAAAGCCAAAGGCAAAACCTCGTTGTTTTTATAAACATCACCGATGACGACGGCAAAATATCTATTTTTATTTAGATAATTCAGTGAGTTTTCGCAAACTACTCTAAACTTTCCGATAAATTCTTTCAAGTTACTGATTTGGGATAAATCGTCGGGACTATTGGTAAATTTCACAATATCCATATATGGCGGGTGCATTAAAATGAACTGTATATTTTTAGCAGATATTTTATCGAGAGCCAGATTAATATTGACATTAACCTGTTCAGTATCTGAAGAATTACATTCTCTGAAAAAACACCAATCAGAACTAAAGCCCGTTTGTTTTCTCCTAACGTAATCAACTATTTGTGGATTTATATCGAAACCGATATATTTTCTACCCAGTTTTTCGCACTCAAAAAGTGTCGTTCCGCTTCCCATAAACGGCTCGAAAATCGTTTCGCCCTTTTTCGTGTAGCGTCTGATTAACTGATTCGGAATTTGCGGAATAAAATTTCCGTGATAAATGTTTTCGTGTTTGCCGCTCTTGTCTCTTTCATTTATCAGCCACAAAGAATCCGTGTTTATATCTGAATCCTTCCAGTCTTCTAAATCTATGTCGTTGAATTTCATAGACAAATTATTTTCGGCGCATTTCCCTGAGTCTTCTCAATAATTGCGGCGCGAGCTTCATCGTCTGAAACAGCGAGCCGGTGGCGAAATATCTGGCGAAGCCGCGAAAGGTCTGGACGGCTTCGGGCGAATAGGGAAGCCACCACGCGTTCGGCAGGATGGCGAAGCGATTGACGTGGATGTGCTGCGGCTGCACCAGTTCCAGCAAGCCCTGTCGCCCGTGCGTTCTGCCGTAGCCGGAATTTTTAAAGCCGCCCCACGGCGTTTGCCCGATGCCGTGCGTGTATAAAACCTCGTTGACGCAGACCGTTCCGGCTTCGATTTTGGCGGCGACTCGTTTTCCTTTCGCCAAATCCCGCGTCCAGACGCTCGCCGTCAAGCCGAATTCCGAATCGTTTGCCAGCCGAACCGCTTCTTCTTCGGTTTTAAAAGTCGCAACGGGCAGCGTCGGACCGAAAGTTTCCTCGCGCATCGCTCGCATCGAATTATCAGCGCCCGCGATGACGGTCGGCTCGAAAAACGCGCCTTTGAAATTCGGATTGCGTCTGCCGCCGGTGAGGATTTTCGCGCCTTCGGCGGCAAAGCTTTCGACGTGTTCTTCGACCAGTTTCAATTGTCTCTCGCTGGACATTGCGGCGATGTCGGTCGATTCGTCGCTGCCGTAATTCTGCCGCAGCTTTTTCGTTTTTTCGACAATCAGAGCGGTGAATTCTTCGGCGATTGATTCTTCGACGTAGAGCCTTTCGACCGACGAGCAGGATTGACCGGAATTGCAGAACGCGCCCCAGATTGCCGCTTCCGCCGCGATGTTCAGATTGGCGTCCGCGAAGACAATCATCGGGTCTTTGCCGCCCAGTTCCAGCACGACGGACGTTAAATGCTTCGCCGCGTTTTCGGCTATTTTCTTGCCGGTCGCGACGCTTCCGGTAAACATAATTTTATTGACGCCCGCATCCACCAGAGCCGCGCCGGTTCTGCCGTCGCCCGTCAAAACCTGCACGATGTTTTCGGACAAACCGGCTTTCCGAAAAATCTCGCCGATTTTCAGACCGATAAAAGGCGTCAGCTCGCTCGGCTTTAAAATCACCGTGTTGCCCGCCAGCAGTGCCATCGCCGTCTCGCCCAGCGGAATCGAAAACGGGTAATTCCACGCCGGAATGATGCCGACGACGCCGAGCGGCTGATAAACGATTTTTGAATAGCGCCCGAGAGCGGCGTAAAGACCGATATTGATTTTTTCGGGTTTGAGAATTTTCGCCGCGTTGCGCGCGAAATACTGCATTAAATCCAGCACGGGCGCGATTTCCATCGAGAGAGCTTCGGCGACGGGTTTGCCCGATTCGTCGGAAATCAGGCGCGCGATTTCTTCCATTTCGGCGAGAATTATTTCGCGTGCTCTCATCACGATACGGGCGCGCTCTTTAAACGAAGTCTCTCGCCATTGCTGAAAGGCTGCGCGCGATTTTTCGACGGCAATTTCCACGTCTCCTGCGGACGCGAGCGGCACTCTGCCGATTTCTTCGTTGGTCGCCGGATTGTAGGAAACGATTTCTTCCCGCTGTCCCGGCGGCGGCTGTTGCTGTTTGTCCGGAAATGAAAGGACTGCGCTCATAAATTCTCCTGTTGCCCTTATTGCTCGTCTTTCGCCGATTTCGTGCGTTTTTCGGTTTTGATGACGAAACCCTTTTCCGGTGTTTTCCGGTTATATTCCAGACGCGAAAATTCGTAGGCGGTCGGCTCATTTTCGCGGTAGATTTCCTTTTCGGTTTCGACGGTTAAAACGTCCGCTTTAAACGACAGGTTCAGGCTTGCGTTGTTGTCGGCTTCGCCTCTCTGTATCGCCGGGTTGACGATTGAAAGATTTTCCAGGCACAGCTCGAGCGGCGCGGATTTCTTTTTAATCAGGCGCAGATTTGCGCCGCCGAGATGAAGCCAGATTAGCCCGAACGCTTCGCTTGCGCCGCATTGCCCGCAGACATTGCAGTTGCCCATCGCTTCGGTCAGGACGACGAGATAAACCTGATTATCTTTAACGGTCGCGTCAATCAGCTTAAAACCGGCGGGCGGCGCGCTGCATTCGCGCGCGTCCAAATCGCGCTTGTATTCTCCGGCGACGAGATAGCCGCAGCCCGCAACGTCTTCGCTCAGCTTAATCGTCGCCCGCGCTTTGCCTCTGGTCACGACAACGCCGCCGGTTTTATTGCCGCGCACGCCGATTCTCTGCGCCGTCGCCGCGCCGCAATTCAGAAACAGGAAAAATAATAAACTGAAAATTATCGTTCGCATACTTTTTCGGAATACTTCCGCCGCGCCGAAAGAAATTCAAGACCGTTTTCGGAAATTAGTTGGAAAGATAACACATTTTGAAGCTCCGATATAGATACATTATTGTACTGAGCGCGCCGAAAGAAGTTCTTCAAAAAAAATATTTACCGAATTAAATAAAAGCTTGACAGGCGGTTTGCCGAATGTTATTCTAAAAAAGGTTGAAAATTAAGAATGATTGATAATATTGACAAGCAAATACTGAACATTATTCAGCAGGACGCACGAATCGCCAATGCGGAGATTGCGCGGCAGGTCGGGCTTGCGCCGTCCGCCGTGCTGGAACGCGTGCGAAAGCTGGAAGAGCGCGGAGTGATTCGCGGCTACGCGGCGGAGCTGGACGCGGCGCAGGTCGAATTCGGCTTGACGGCGTTTGTCGCCGTCCGCACGCGCGAATGCTGCAGCGAGACGGACAAAAGTCTGGCGCAGATTCCCGAAGTTCTGGAAGTTCACGACGTGGCGGGCGAGGATTCCTATCTTTTGAAGGTTCGCGTCAAAGATGCGCGGCATCTGTCGCGGCTTTTGCGCGAGCGTTTGAGAAACGTGCCGAACGTCGCCGGAACCAAGACGACCGTCGTTCTGCAAACCATCAAGGAAACGATGGCTCTGCCGATAGAGCGCGAAAACGCCGATTCGGATAAAGATTCGACCGCCGACGGCGGAAAGCGTCGCGGCAAAAAAAATAAATGAAGTTTTAAAGGCTAAGGGGTTTTATAGACATGCAGGGGAATGCAATTATAACAAAGACAAATTATTCAAATCGCCGCAACCTGATTTTACTGGTGGCGGCGTTCGCGGCGGTTTATATTTTTTGGGGCTCGACTTATCTGGCTATCAAATACGCGATTGAGACCCTGCCGCCGTTTCTGATGGCTGGCGCGCGGTTCGTTTTTGCGGGCGCGATTCTTTACGTCTGGTCGATGTTTACCAAAGATTACGAAAAGCCGAAAGCGGCGCACTGGAAGACGAGCTTTATCGTCGGAACGCTTTTGCTGTTGGGCGGCAACGGCGGCGTCGTTTTCGCCGAGCATTATATTTCGTCGAGCCTCGCCGCGCTGCTGGTGGCGACCGAGCCGTTCTGGATTGTTCTGCTCGGCTGGCTCTGGCTGAAAGGCTCGCGCCCAAATCTGAAAGCCGTGCTCGGACTGGTCGTCGGTTTTCTCGGCGTCTGGCTTTTAATCAGCGGGCAGAGTGCGGGCGGCGCGGCGGTTTCCGCCGCCGGCGGCTCGATGCAGCTTATCAGCACGATTGTGATTATCGCGGCGGCTTTTTCGTGGGCGATAGGCTCGATTTACGGGCTGCGCTCGCCGGTTCCGAAATCGGCTCTGCTGACGGCGGGAATGCAGATGATTTCCGGCGGCTTGGTTTTGCTGCTGGTCAGCTTTATCTCGGGCGAATGGTCG
>JALZHR010000200.1 GCA_030860665.1 Acidobacteriota bacterium | reverse complement strand
TCCGCGTCTGCCGCCGGGTCGGCATCGATTGCATCAGCGTTCGTGCCGGTCGTGCCGCTGTTGTTCGATTCGTTTTTCGGCGCGTCCGCCAGATTCAACTGCCTCTCGACGTCCGGCGTTCGAGCCTGACCGAAAATTTCCGGTTTCAGAACGTATAAAGCCGAAGCGACGCCGCCGAGCAGGAACAACGCGCCGAGCAGCATCGCGGCGGTCGCAAAGTGGCTTCTCCGACTTCCGCCGGCGGCGGCGGCGGTTTGCGTCATTTCGGCGACGGGCTGAATCGTAGTCGGTTGTTTATTCGGGTTCGATTCGCCTTTGACGACTTTCGTTCTGACCGAGGTTTCGTCTTCCGTCGCGGTTTCTCCGGATAAATCGGCGATGGGCTGAATCGAAGTTTTCAATTCGGAAGCCGCCGTTCCCCCGACGCGCGCATTGTCACCCATAACCGCCGTTTTCTGCGTAAAAAGGCTCGCCGTCGAAAAGGCGTCGGGCGCGACGGCGGCAGTCTGGTATTCGTCCGCTTCGGTAATGTGCACGCCGTCGCGCAGAAGCTCGCGCATCGCGGCGGCGGACGACGGGCGATGATTGGCGTTTAAAGCCATCGCGCGATTTAAAACTTCGGAAACACCGGCGGGAATCTCGCGGTTGATGTGATGCGCCGGAATCAGCGGGTCTTTTTCGCCGTTTAAAACGCTCATCGCGCGCGTCAGAGCGTCGGCTGGCGGCGCGCCGGTCATCAGGTGATAAAGCGTCGCGGCTAAGGAATATAAATCGCTGCGCGGGTCTGTGCCCGTCCCTTGAATCTGTTCGAGCGAAGCGTAGCTGCGCGAATAACCGAAAACGCTTTTCGCGGCGGTCAGCGATTCGGCGTTCGTCACGCTGCCTTTCGCCAGACCGAAATCGAGCAGGATAATCTGCCCGCGCGGCGTCAGTTTCAGATTCTGCGGCTTGATGTCGCGGTGGATGACGGGCATTTCCTGCGTGTGCAGAAAGTCGAGCGCATCGAGCAGCTGGTCAGCCCAGTCCAGAACGTCCTGAAGCGCGAACGCGCCGCCGCGTTTTTCCATCATCTCGGACAAATCGTCGCCCGCGATATATTCCATCACGATAAACTGACCGTTTTCATCGATAAAGTGGTCGCTGACGCGCGGCAACGCCGCGTGCCGCAGGCTGTTCAGCAGCCGCGCCTCGCGCTCGAAGGCTTTCAGCAGTCTTTCGTCGCTGAAAAGCGTTTCCTTTATCGCCACCGTGCTGCCGAAACGCTCGTCCGTCGCGACGAAAACCGCGCCCATCCCGCCCGCGCCGATTTGTCTCTCGATGCGGTAACGACCCTGTAAAATTTCTCCGGCTTTTATCATTTTCTATAGCTCCCGAAAATCTGACGCCATTCTACTACACTTGGTCTCAAAAAGTTATTGCGTAAACGCGCGGGCAAAAGGTTCTCCGAGAAACCGATAAATCATTTACGTTACTACGCGAAAATAGTTTATATTGTTCAGGTCTGTAGGCGAACGAAATGCAAAATTCTTCCGATGTCACGCAATTACTGATTGATTGGAGCGGCGGCGACCGAAATGCTTTGGAACAATTGATGCCGTTGGTTTACAGAGAGTTGCAGCTAATCGCGCATCGCCACCTGCGCCGCGAGTCGCAAAACCATACTTTGCAGACGACCGCGCTAGTTCACGAAGCTTATTTGAAGCTGATTGACCAGACGCGCGTCAACTGGCAAAACCGCGCGCAGTTTTTCGGCGTCACGGCGCAGGCGATGCGGCGAATCCTGATAGACCGCGCCCGCGAGCGATTGTCGGAAAAACGCGGCAGCGGAGCGGAAAGGATTTCGCTGGACGACGGCGCAATCGACGTGCGGGACGAGCGCGCGGGCGAATTGATAATGCTCGACGAAGCTTTGCAAAAGCTCGCCGCCCTTGACCCGGAACGCAGCCGTGTCGTCGAACTGAGATATTTCGGCGGCTTGTCGGCGGAAGAGACGGCGGAAGTTTTAAACGTCAGCCTTTCGACCGTTATGCGCCACTGGCGCGTGGCGAAAGCGTGGCTTTACAAGGAATTATCAGGCGAGAAAGAAATTTGAAACCACGGATTTACACGGATAGACGCGGATTTAAGACAGGATTATCAGGATAATTTAAAACTGATAATGCCGAACGTTCTTTTTATCCTGTCTTATCCTGTCAATCCTTTTAAAATCCGCGTTTATCCGTGTAAACCCGTGATTGAATTTTCTCTTTTTCTCTGTGTTCTCTGCGGCTGAGTTTCTTTGAAATTTGTCATCTGAAATCTGAAATTTTCTGCATCGCAGCAATTAAAAAAATCACTCGAAATGCCGGAAACAAACTGGAACAAAATCGTCGAAATCTTCGAGCGAGCCGTCGAAGTCGCGCCTGCGGAGCGCGCCGAATTTTTAAACTCGGCGTGCGGCGGCGACGATTCGCTGCGCCGCGAGGTCGAGGCGATGCTGGCGGCTGACGAAGAAGCCGCCGATTTTATCGAAACGCCCGCCGCCGCTGACGCTTCGCTTTCGCTTTTCGAGAAAAACGCCGCTGCCGACGCGCCGAGCACGCAGACCGTCGCGCTCGCCGGGCAAAAAATCGGCGCTTACCGGATTGAAAAGGAAATCGGGCGCGGCGGAATGGGCGCGGTCTTTTCAGCCGAGCGCGACGACGGCGAGTTTCGGCGGCGCGTCGCCGTAAAAATCATCAATCGCCACTTGCGCAGCGAATTTATGATTCGCCGCTTCCGGCAGGAACGCCAGATTTTAGCCGCGCTCGACCATCCGAACATCGCGCGTCTCTACGACGGCGGCACGACCGCCGACGGCTCGCCGTATTTGATAATGGAATACGTCGAGGGCGAAACGCTGCTCGAATACTGCGAGCGAAACCGCCTGACCGTCAGGCAGCGGCTGGAGCTTTTCCTGCAAATCTGCGCGGCGGTCGAATACGCCCATCGCCAGAGCGTTCTGCACCGCGACCTCAAGCCTTCAAACATTCTGGTCAAAGAAGACGGCACGGCAAAGCTGCTCGATTTCGGCATCGCCAAGCTCGACGACGGCGGCGATTTATCTTCTCACATCAAAGAGATTACGGCGGCGACGGGCAGATGGATGATGACGCCCGAATACGCTTCGCCCGAACAGGCGCGCGGCGAAGATTTGACCGCCGCCAGCGACGTCTACTCGCTCGGCGTCATCCTGTATAAGCTCGTCACCGGGCAGCCGCCGTATAAATTTCCGAGCCGCGCGCCGCACGAAATCGCCCGCGTTATCTGCGAAGAAAGCCCTTCGTCTTTTGTCATCGATTCTTCGCCGAAAAATTTGAGGGTAGATGAACAAAAGACAAATAACGATTCGCAAACGACTGACAATCTCGAAAAAATTGTTTTGAAAGCCCTGCGAAAACGCGCCGACGAGCGTTTTTCGACGGTCGCCGCGCTGGCGGCTGAAATCAAGAATTACCTTGCGGGCGAAGCGGTTTCGGCGGAAATCGTTCCGGCTTTTTCCGACGACGCGTTTTCGGCAGATAAACGCTTGCCGAGTTCCGGCTCGGCGCTGAAAACGCTCGCCGTTCTGCCGCTCCGGCAAAGCCCTGCCGAGCGCGACGAAGACGGCGAATCGGCGTTTTTGGGCATCGGGCTGGCTGATGCGCTGACGACGCGGCTTTCAAACGTCCGTCAAATCGTCGTGCGCCCGACCAGCTCCGTCGTGCAGCTCGCGCAAAAGAGCGAAGATTCGCTCGCGCTCGGCAGACAACTGGCGGTCGATTACGTTCTGGAAGGACGCATCGCGCGCGACGATTCGCGTTTCCGGGTCGTTATCCGGCTTTTAAAAACCGTCGACAACTCGGTCGTCTGGTCTTCGCAATTCGACGAATCGGAAGTCGACATTTTCGCCCTTCAGGATTCGATTTCTGAAAAGGTCGTCGCCTCGCTCGCGCCGCACCTGACCGAAGCCGAACAGCGGCGGCTGAACCTGCGCGGAACACAGAACGCGGCGGCTTACGAAGCCTACCTGCGCGGGCGTTTTCATCTTCTGACTTATGAAGCGGGCGGCATCACCGAATCGATTCGCTATTTTCAGGAAGCGGCGCGGCTCGACCCGAATTTCGCGCTCGCTCACGCCGGAATCGCCGAGTATTACAACTGGATGGAAGTCTACTCGTTCCTGCGCCCGAGCGAGTGCTGGAAGGCTGCGAAAACGGCGGCGCGGCGCGCCATAGAGCTTGACCCGCTTTTGTCCGAAGCCTACGCGGCGCTGGCGTTTACGGTCTGGGGACACGATTGGGATTTTGCCGAAAGCGAGAGGCTTTATCGCCGCGCCGTCGAGCTGAACCCGAACAACCCGCGCGCGCACGAGTGGTTTTCGTTTCTGCTGCAAACCGTCGGGCGCAACGACGAAGCCGTCGCGGAAATGGAAATCGCCGGTCGGCTCGACCCGCGCTCGGCTTCGCACTGCGCGGCGCATCATTACGTGCTGCACCACGCGCGCCGCTACCGCGAAGCCGAAGAGATGCTGCGGCGCGGTCTGGAAATCGACCCGGAAAATATCCTGTGCAATCACGGTTTCGGCTGGTCGTCGCCGTTTCTCGGCGAAACGCAAAGAGGCATCGAAGCGGCGCGCCGGGCGGTCGAGATGACGAATCGCGTCTCGATT
Source organism: Acidobacteriota bacterium (assembly GCA_030860665.1). Taxonomy (GTDB): domain Bacteria; phylum Acidobacteriota; class Blastocatellia; order Pyrinomonadales; family Pyrinomonadaceae; genus JALZHR01. The sequence goes on along the minus strand of JALZHR010000200.1, from coordinate 1,955 downwards.
TACCTGACGACGCTCGGCTATGATTTGGCAATCGGCGGCAAGCCGGAAGAAGCCCGCAAAATCCTGCGCGAGATGGACGAGCGCGAAAAACGCGGCGAATATTTTCCGCAGATTTATTTCGCCGTCATCCACGCCGGCTTGGGCGAAACGGACGCGGCATTCGCCCGGCTCGATAAAAATCGGACGGAACGCGACCACTGGATGACGACGCTCCTCTTCGACCCGCGCCTCGACCGCCTGCGCGCCGACCCGCGCTTCACCGATTACGTCAAGAGAATTCGCCCGCTGCGCGAATCGGAAGGCGAATCTTCCATCATAACCGCAGCGGACGAAGAAGCGAAAAAAATTCAAACCGTCGAAACCGTCGAAGATAAAAAAACGGCGGTCGAAACGCGAAACCCGCCGATTGCCAGCCGCACCGCCGACGGCATAATCCTATCGTGGCGGCTGATTGCCATCGTCGCCATCGGCATCGCCGCAATTCTGGCGATAATTCTGCTTTATATGATTGCCGACGCGATGTAGTCAGAACCGCCGCCTCGAAAGGCTAAAGGCTGAAGGCGAAAGGCGAAAGGGTAACTCTCTGCTTTAGCTTTCGCCTTTATCCTTTAGCCTTTAGCCTTTCGCTGGGCGGTTCTGACAGGAGTTTTTTGAGGGCGGCTTCCTGTTTGACGACGTGGCTCGCGCCGACGACGGCGAAAACCCTTTCGCCCTTTTCGACTTCCGCCGCCAGCAGTTTGACCATAAATTTTCCGCGAAAATTCACCGAGGCGTCGGCGATGTCGTTGGTGAAAAATCCCAAATCCGGATTCGGGTCGAAAACTTTCTGCTCAATCTTTCGCCAGTCTGTAACCGCTGGCAGATGCTTTTTCACGCTCGCTTCAAACTCGGTCAAAGTCTTCGGCAAGCCTTCAAAGCCGGGCGTTTTCGCCGCCGCTTTGAGCATTTCTTCGACCATCGCATCGGGCGACTGCGGATTCACTTTTTTATTGTTTTCCGGCACGCGGCGCAGGATGTAGAACAGCATCACCTGTTCGAGCGTCCAGCGTTTCGTCCCGATAATATATTTGATTTCTTCGAGACGCGGCGGGTCGAGAGATTTAATCGGAATGCCGTGCTTTTTCGCCAGAAAGCTCATCAAACCCGGCTCGCCGTATCGTTCAATCGCTTCTTTTGCCGTCCCGGCGGCGGGCGGCGTGCCGCTTTCGTTCAAAATCAGCGTCGGGCGAAATTCCAGAAATCGCTTTTCCAGCTCGGCGATTTGCGGGTCGTTGTCGCGGTATGCGTGACCGATTCCAAAGTATAAAAGCTCGCCGTTTCCCTTTTTGAAATTCAAAATATACGGGCGCTCGTGCCGGATTTTTCCGTATTCCTTATAGCTCATAATCTCCGGCTCAGCCTGCGCGAAAATCGCGGACGGCAGCAGCAGCAGAAGCATAATCGCAAAAATTAAAATCAAAAATTTATTCATATCTTGTCTCCGAGCCGGTCTTCGACGTGAAGATCGCAAAGCCGAGCAAAAAGAATCCGACCGTGACGAACAGCGGAAAAACAAAACTGCTCTCAACGCGACCGAACAACGCCCACCCGCCGAAAAACAAAGGCAGAGCCAGACCGACCAGAAACGCCGGGATTCTGCGCCAGCCGCGCCAGACGCCCGCGCGGACGACGGCAACGCCGACGACAATCATCAGGACGTGGCTGAACGGGTAAGCCATATCGGTGATGAAAAAAAGCGGCGTCCCGCGCAGATGCGGCGCGACGTATTGAAAAACGTCGAAAATCATCGCCAGAAATAATCCGGTCATCTGGACGGCGTAAAGAATCGCCGCGCCTCGTCCGCTGCCCGTTACGCGCATATTTCTCATCGCGGTCGCGCTCGCCGCCGCGCCGAGCAGGTATAAAATACCGCCGAGGCTGGTAACGAACGGGTACGGGCTAGGCTGGTCGAAAGC
>JALZHR010000416.1 GCA_030860665.1 Acidobacteriota bacterium | reverse complement strand
TTTCAGCGAGAGCACGCCGTAAGCGAAACGCTTGTCCAAATCGTGCAGAAAAATCGCGCGCGCCAGAATGAAAGAACCGATAAAAAGAAACATCAGCGGGTCGGCGAACGGCGCGAAAACCTCTCTGGCGGGCGCGACTCTCAGCAAAACGCAAGCCGCCGCGCCGATTAAAGCCGTGACGGGCATCGGCAGAGATTCGCAAATCCAGAGCGTGATAACGGCGGAAATCACCGCCGCCAGGCTGTGCGCTTCGGGCTTTAAATTCAGCGGCGCGAAAAATATGATTAGAAAAATGAGCGGCGCGAGAAAAAAACCGGCGCGGTTGCGCCAGACTTCAAACCGCGCTTCCTGCGGGCTGATGACTTCTTCGATTTTTAGATTTTCTTCGATTGGCATAAGTCAGAACCGCCTGCGGTAGCGGGCGGTTGAACGCGGATTAGTTCAAAGCTCAAAATTCAAAGTTTCGAGTTAAAAGCAATTAGCAAACTATAAACCTGAAATCGGAAACTTGAAATTCTAATCTTAAACCGCCCGCTACCGCAGGCGGTTCTGACTAGGCGTTTTCAACCGCCAGCTCGCCCTGTCGCCTCTCGCCGCGCAGTTTCAGAATCGCGGTGATGACCAGATAAATCGCCAGCGAAATCAGAGCCAGCGAGGCGACGCCGTTGATGAATTTGATGTCGAAGCCGTTTGCGGCGCGGAAATTGCCGATGACCATACTCGTCAAAGCCGAAAGCGTGATTGCCAAAACGAAAAGCATCGGCAGAAGCGTGAAGGCGATTCGCTGGCGCGCCTGATAAAGCCACGCCGTAATCGAAAGCAGCCCGAGAGCGGCGAGCATCTGATTCGACGCGCCGAAAAGCGTCCAGAAATCGCTCCAGCTTCCTTTGGGCGCGAGCAGGACGCAGATAAAAGGGACGAAAATCGTCGCCAGCGTTCCGATAATCGCGCCGATTCTGCCTTTCAATCCGAAAAGCTCCTGCACGATGTAGCGTCCCAACCGGAGCGAAACGTCCAGCGTGTCGAAAACGAAGGTCGAAAAAGCCATCGCGCCGAAGGTGACGGCGAAAGCGCGATTTTCCTGCCCGATTAAGAGCGTTAGAAAACTGCCGATGCCGTCGCCGTAAATTTTTCCGGGCGCGACGCCTTTCGCCGCTTCCGAGGCGACAATCATAATCGTTACCAGCGCGATAAAGGCGACGAAGCCTTCAGCCAGCATCGCGCCGTAGCCGACCGATTTGGCGTGCGATTCCTTGTCAAGCTGCTTCGAGGTCGTGCCCGAACAGACCAAGCCGTGAAAGCCGGAACACGCGCCGCAGGCAATCGTCACGAACAGAAACGGGAACAGCATCCCGGTCATTCCGCCGACGTCGAAGGATTTGAAAGCCGGCTGCTCGATGCTGTAGCCGCCGAAAAAAATCCCGATAACGCCGAGCGCGATTGCCGTATACAGGATAAAGCCGCCGAGATAACCGCGCGGCTGTAGTAAAGCCCAGACCGGCACGAGCGAGGCGGCGATGCAGTAAAGCAAAATCAAAGCGCCCCATGTTATATGGTCGAACAGAAAAACGGTCGAAAATTTTGTGCCGAGATAAGAAAGCGCGAAAGTCGCCGGAACGAAGATGATTGTCGATAACCAGAGCGGCGGTTTCAGAAATCTTTCGACCAAGCCCAGAACGATTGACAGGAGCAGATACGCAACGCTGGCGAAAGCGACCGCGCCGCCCGGATTAAAGCCCGAAGCGTTTTGCAGAGCCTCGTCGCCCGCCACGAAAGTTCCGGCGGTAATATCCGTAAAAGCGACGATGACGTAAACCAGAGCAATCCAGATAAACGTCATCATCGCGCGCCCCGCGCCGTTTCCCAATTTTTCGCGCGTGATTTCGGCAATCGAGGTCGCGCCGTGCCGAATCGAGGAAGTCAGAGTCGAAAAATCGTGCACCGCGCCGATTAAAACCACGCCGAGCGCAATCCACAAAAGACACGGCAGCCAGCCGAACGCCTGACACGCGATAATCGGTCCGGCTATCGGACCGGCGGCGGCGATTGCCGAAAAATGCTGCCCGAAAAGATAGAAAGGTTTTATCGGCACGAAATCTTCGCCGTCGTTGATTTTATTTGCCGGAGTTTCCCGCGCGTCGTCGAGCCGGAATTGCTTCGCAATCCAGCGCCCGTAAGCGAGATAGCCGAAGACGAGCCAGATTAAAAAGACGATTGCCAGTGCAGCGAGCATAAATTTTCTCCGAATTAACTCCTTGAAAGCCGAAAGTGAGATAAATTTACGCTAACTTTAATATAAAAAACAAGGTGTAAATCGGGAAGAAGTTAGAAGTTAGAAGATAAACTCTACTACCTTCCAACTCCTAGCTTCCAGCTTCCGATTTTAATCATCCGAAGCGGTCGGATTTATATTCGTGTTCGAGGCGGCGGCAACGAAGCGTTCGACCATTTTCGATTCTTCCTGCGCTCCGGTCAGCGGCGCGAATCTGAATTTGGCTTCTTCCTTGCCGATTTTCAGAAAGATTTTAAAGATGCTGTGTTTTTTCCATGTGCGTGTGGTTTCCGTGTCCAGTTTGATTTTGTCGATGTTCGGCGCGGAAGTTTCAAAAGTGTGCGAGTTGTCGTCCGACTCGAACCGCAAAGTGTCCTGCGAAACATACAGCGAGCCGGTGCAGCGGCGCGTAAATTTCCCGTTGTCGTCGTGAAAAACGCGGAAGACCGCGCTGCCGCCGTTGACGAACGATTCGCGCATAGATTTTTCGGCTTCGGCGAGTTTGTTCAGCTCATACAGGTAAATAAAACCGAGCATCTGATGCGCCGCCGGGCTTGACGGGTTTAAACGGGCGGCGTTTTCCAGAATCCGCGCCGCGCCCTGCGGATTTTTCTGTTCTTTATAGAAATAAATCGCCTGTTCCAGCAAATCGTCGTAACTCGCTGCGGCAGGAGCGGGATTTTTCCGGCGCGCCCGGCTGTTTTTTCCGGCTTTGGCGGCGACGGAGTGGTTATTTTTCGACGGCGTGCGCGGATTATTCGACACGGCTTTGATTACTTCGGGACGCGCGCCCGCCGCAAGCAGGCTTTTTCTGACCGCCGGAGTCAGCTCGAAATCGACGCCGTTGCGGTTGATAATCGTGACGATGTCGCGCGTTTGCAGCTGCCGCGAGCGCAGCGCCTGAATCAGGCGGTCTTTTTTGACGGGCGCGCCCTTGTATTGCGCAAATAAATTACTGCCCGTTGCGCCGATGCTCAGAATCAAAAAACAGGCTGCCGTAATTTTTATGAAATTCTGACGCGCGTTGATTGTAAAAATCTGCCGATTCATTATTTCTACAGTTTCCTTTCCGTTCCGTTTCGACGAAGGCTTCGATAAAATCGCGGAAATTTAAATTCCGGTCAAAAGCCTTTCGGCGCGGCGCAGGCGTTCCGCCTTCGACTCGCGCGGCTCTTTTTTCTTTATCATAATTCGCGAAGGCGCGCTCGCGGGCTGTGGCTGAACGACCGGCGCGACGGTCGGGATACTGACAGCCGCTTCCGGTTTTTTCGCCGTTACCGCCGTTTCCGGTTTGTTGATTTCCGGTTTGTTCTCAGGCTTGATTTCGACGCTTTGACGGTTGAGCGCTTCGGTTTTCGGTAAGACCTTTTCGCTCTGGAAAAAGATAAACTGCGAAACGAAATGTAAAACAATTATGACGAAAATAGCCGCGCCCGCCCGGGTGTAATGCCGACGCGCCGGTTTCCTGCCCGAAGAAAGTAGCGGTCGGAGAATCGATTCGCCCGCGCCGCTGCCGTTTGCCCGTGTTCGATTTTGATTAAATCCCTTCATCGCTGTAAAGTTTTTGGTGGCGTATTCATCATTGAAAGATGAATCGCCGCCGGAATAAAACGCGGATGATTATAATAAATGAATCGCCGCGCCCGCCGCGCACGGGTAAAACCGGCAATTCTTTAAAAACACTTCGGAAATTCGCCCTTGCATCGGCAAAATTCCTGCTTTAAGTGTATCACAAACCTGCTGTAGGCTATTACTTATTTTAACAACAGTGTTAAATATTTGCTAACACAGCGCAGGCGGTTTTTAACAAAAGAAGGGCGAGCTATTATAAAATTATGAGCGAAGAAAAATCTCTACAGGAAACCTACGCGCCGCGCGGCATCTGCTTCGGCTGCGGCGCGGCAAACGAGAAAGGGCTGCGCATCCGCAGTTTTCCGACCGGCGAAAACGGCGAAGAAATCATCTGCGAATGGCACGCCGAACCGCATCATCAGGCGTTTCCCGGGATGCTTTCCGGCGGCATCGTCGGAACTTTGCTCGATTGTCATTCCAACTGGACGGCGGCTTATCATCTGATGAAAAAGAACGGAAAATCCGAGCCGGACTGTACGGTGACGGCGAATTATTCGGTCAAGCTGCTGCGCCCGACGCCCTTCGACGCGACGATAAAACTGGCGGCGCGCGTCGTCGAATCGAGCGAAGACCGCGCCACGGTCGAAGCCGAATTAATCGCCGGCGACAAAGTCTGCGCGACCTGCAAGGGCTTGTTCGTCGCCGTCAAAGAAGGTCATCCAGCGTATCACCGCTGGTAAAAAAGTGGAAAAGTGGAAAAGTGAAAAAGCCGGTTGGATAATTATCGGCAAAACTTTTTCACTGTTCCAGCACGCTAGTAGAAGCTATGCAATTTCATTGCAAGAATTTATTATGCTTTCTTTTCTTAATCTGAAAAGATTAAATCAAGCAAATTCTATTTGCGTTCCGATTCTTAAACCTC
>JALZHR010000391.1 GCA_030860665.1 Acidobacteriota bacterium | reverse complement strand
ACATTCGCCTGAAGCTGGAAATGTCGCGACTCGACGCCAAGCCCGTCGCCGCAAGTCAAAACGGCAACGGTAATGGAAACGGTCAGTCTGCTGCGGGCGCGACGGGCGAAGCTGAAACCGCCGAAGTCGCTGCCGCCGGAACAGCAGCCGAAACCGCTTCGGGCGCGGCTCTCGAAACGGTTTCGGGCGACGCTTCGTCAACTGCCGCCGCGACCGCGCCGGAGACGAGCCAGCCGGTTGACACGGAATTCTTAAAATCCGAGCTGGCGCGCCTTAATGAAGAACTCAAACAGGTTCAGGGCGAAACGCCGCTGATGCAGCCGGTCGTCAACGGTCAGACCGTCGCCGAAGTCATCTCCGGCTGGACGGGAATTCCGGTCGGCAAAATGGTCGCCGACGAGATTAAGGCGGTTTTGAATCTGGCGGACACGCTGAAACGGAGAGTCGTCGGTCAAGACCACGCACTGAACGCGATTTCGGAACGCATCAAGACTTCTCGCGCAGGTCTGACCGACCCGAAACGTCCCATCGGCGTTTTCCTGCTGGTCGGAACTTCCGGCGTCGGAAAAACCGAAACGGCGCTGGCTTTAGCCGATACGCTTTACGGCGGCGAGCGCAACCTGATTTCGATAAATATGAGCGAATATCAGGAAGCGCACACGGTTTCCAGTTTAAAAGGCTCGCCTCCGGGATACGTCGGCTACGGCGAGGGCGGCGTTCTGACCGAAGCCGTGCGCAGAAAACCGTATTCGGTCGTTCTGCTCGACGAAGTGGAAAAAGCGCACCCGGACGTGATGGAGCTTTTCTATCAGGTTTTCGACAAAGGTCAGCTCGAAGACGGCGAAGGGCGCGAAATCGATTTCAAAAACACGGTCATTCTTTTGACTTCAAACGTCGCGACCGACACGATTATGAAGCTCTGCGCCGACCCGGACACGAAGCCCGAGCCCGAAGGCTTGCTCGAAGCGATTCGCCCCGAGCTGTCGAAAGCCTTCAAGCCTGCGCTTCTCGGACGAATGACGGTCGCCCCGTATTACCCGATTTCCGACGACGTTTTGCGGCTCATCATCAAATTGCAGCTTTCAAAAATCGCCGACCGCATTCAGGCGAATCACAAAGCGCAATTTTCCTACGACGATTCCGTCATAGAAACTGTGGCGAAACGCTGCACCGACGTTGACTCGGGCGCGCGCAACGTTCATAACATTCTGAACGGAACGCTTTTGCCGGAAATGTCGGGCGAGTTTTTGTCGCGGATGGCGAGCGGCGAAGGCGTGAGTAAAGTCCACGTTTCGACCGACGGAAGCGGGAAATTCGTTTACGAGGTTGTTTAGGCGGAATTAACTGATTTATGGCAATGACACAGGACGGCAGATTATTGAGCATTTCGACGCCTTTGGGCAAAGACTTTCTTCTTTTAAAAAGAATAAAGGCGACCGAAGGACTCTCCGAGCTTTTTCGGATTGACGTCGAACTGGTGCACGAGGAAACGAGCGAAGGATTTGAATCGACGCCCGTAGACGTGCAGCGAATTCTCGGTCAGTCCGTGTCGATTGCCGTAACTCAGCGCGACGGAAACACGCGCGCCTTCAGCGGCATCGTCAACCAGTTTTCGCAGGGCACGCGCGACGTGCGTTTTTCCTATTACTACGCGACGATTGTGCCGCAAATCTGGATTCTGACGCAGAACGTGCAGAGCCGGATTTTCCAGCACACGAGCGTGCCCGACATTCTCAGGAAAATTTTCAGCGGCTTCGAGATGGTCTACGAGATTCAGGGCGCTTTCAAGCCGCGCAATTACTGCGTCCAGTATCGCGAATCGGATTTCGCCTTCGCCTCGCGCCTGATGGAAGAAGAAGGAATTTATTATTACTTCGAGCACGCGGGCGGAACGCACCGGATGATTGTCGCCAACACGCCGCAATCGCACCGCGCCTGCCCGGGCAAAAACTCGATTCCGTTTTTCGTCGACGTGACGAACAACGAGCAGGACTGGACCAGCTCAATCGCCAGCCTGCGCCAGGAGTATCAGCTGCAAAGCGGAAAGGTCACGCTCTGGGACCATAATTTCGAGCTTCCGCACAAGCATCTGGAAGTCGAAAAACCCAGCCGCTTCAACGTCGGCGGCAACCAGAAGCTGGAAATCTACGAGTTTCCCGGCGGCTACGCGCGGAAATACGACGGCATCGACCGGACGGGCGGCGAGCGCGCCGCGAATCTACAGAATATTTTCGAGGACAATCAGAAAACCGCGCAGATTCGGATGGAAGAACTCGATTCGCAGTATCAGACCGCCAGCGGAATCGCCGACTGCGCTTCGCTGACCGCCGGTTATCGCTTTACGCTTTTTAATCACCCGTCGCGAAAAACCAACGGCGATTACATAGTGACGAGCGTCACGCACGAAGCCGAGCAATCGCCGAACTACGTCGCCGACGAGGAAATTCCCGCCCCTTACGGCAACAGCTTCAAATGTATCGCGCACGGTCCGGGCAG
>JALZHR010000389.1 GCA_030860665.1 Acidobacteriota bacterium | reverse complement strand
GAATATAACATTCCGGGTCTTTTCATTTTATGCTTTTCCGCCCGGTTTTCCCGGACGTATAAATTATGCGCGGGCGGTTCGCGGCTGATTGGCGGCAGCGGCTGAAATCAATCAGACGGTCAGGCTTATTTCTTCTTCAACGTTCAGCTCCTCAACCTTTGCGACCGATTTTAGCTGGCAGAAAACGCGGATTACTTCCGGGTCGAATTTCTTTCCGGCGGCGGATTGCAGCCGCGCGATGGCTTCGCCGTGCGTCCAGTTGGGCTTTAAAGGATGGCGCGTCGTCATCTCGTCGTAGGCGTCGGCGACGGCGATGATGCGCGCGTGCAGCGGAATCTGCTCGCCGCGCAAACCTTTCGGATAACCGGCGCCGTCCCATTGCTCGTGATAGTAGCGAATGACCGAGGCGACTTCTTCCAAATCCGGCACGCCCGCCAGCATTTGCAGCCCGCGCTCGAAATTATGCTCGACGACGCGCCGTTCCTCTGCCGTCAGCGCCGTCGTTTTATATAAAATATCTCTCGGAATATTGATGTTGGCGGCTTCGTGCAGAAAGGCGGCGAGCGAAAGCTGTTCGAGTTCTTCCGGCTCTAAATTGAAGCCTTCGCCGATTGCGGCGGCGTAGCCGCGCGTGCGGCGCGCGTGTCCCTGCGCGTGCGGGTCTTTCAAATCGAGCATATCGGCGACGACGCGGACGAAGCTTTCGCGCGTCGCTTTCAGGCGGGCGCGCAGGCGTTCGTTTTGCAGCTTCAGCTCGTGATGAGTTTTAATCGTTTCGTAATGCTGCAGGGCGCGGCTGACGGTTTGCTGCAAATCCTCGTTTATCCACGGCTTGGTCGCGTATTTGTAAACGATGCCGGAATTAATGGCTTCGACCAGCGCATTGACATCGGTGTAGCCCGTGAGAATTATGCGCACCGTGTGCGGGCGCATCTCGGCGGCGCGTTTGAGAAATTCGATGCCGGTCATTCCGGGCATCCGCTGGTCTGAGATAATCAGCGCGACGTCGTGGACTCTGAGCAGTTCAAGCGCTTCAGCGCCCGACGTTGCGCCGACGACTTCGTATTGACGGCGGAAAAGGCGCTCGAGCACCCGCAGGTTTGCCGCTTCATCATCAACAATAAGAATCTTGTAGCTCATAGAAAATACATTGACCTTTCTTTTAATATAGTGATTTACCGTGATTGGAATTCAGCCGCGCTGGCTGCGGGCGGCATTTTGATATGGACGGGAAGCTTGACGGTGAAAGTCGTGCCTTCGGCGACGGCGGTTTTGACGCTGATTTTTCCGCCGTGACGCTCGACGATGCCGAAAGATATGGAAAGCCCCAAGCCCGTTCCTTCGCCGACCGGCTTGGTCGTGTAGAACGGGTCGAAAATGCGGCTCAGATGCTCGGGCGCGATGCCGCAGCCCGTATCGGTGATGGAAATGATTACGGATTCATCGCCCGCCGCGCGCGTGGTGATGCGAACCTCGCCGCCGCGCCCGCCGCCAGCGGCGTTGACCGCCTGCGCGGCGTTGACCAAAAGGTTCATCCAGACCTGATTGAGCTGACCGGAAAAAGCCTCTATCAGCGGCAGCCTGCCGTAATCGCGGACGAGCGTGATATTGTCGCCGCTGAAATATCGCGACAGCAGGCGGACGGTCGAGTCGATTCCCTCGTGAAGGTCGGTTTTCTTTAATTCGGCTTCGTCGAGCCGCGAAAAGGTGCGCAGGTTCTGGACGATGTCGCGGATGCGCTCGGCGCCGTCGCGGCAGTCGCAGATAATCGAGCTTAAATCTTCGAGCGACGCTTTGTAGTCAATCTGCTCCTTAATCCGCGCCGCTCCGGCGGCGACTTCTTCCGGCAGGCTCGCCGCGTCGTAATAACTGAGCAGTTTTATCAAATCGTTGATGCACTGGCTTAAAATATCCAGATTCCCGTAAACGAAGCCGACCGGGTTGTTCAGCTCGTGCGCGATTCCGGCGGCGAGCTGCCCGAGCGAAGCCATCTTCTCGCTGTGCACAATCTGCGCCTGAAGGCGCTGAAGCTGCGCCTTGCCGTGCACCAGCTCGTTGTTGCGAACTTCCAAATCCCGCTTATAGCGCCGCGCGTTCAGCAACAGGTTGCGTCTTTCCAGCGCGCGCTCGACCGTTAATTCGAGCACGCTCAAATCACAGGGTTTAAACAGATAATCGAACGCGCCGAGCCGCACCGCGTCCAGCGCGCGCTGCGGCTGATTGACACCGGAAACCATTATCACGGCGGTGTCCGGGTAAGCCTCGATTATCTTGCGCAGCAGCTCGATGCCGGACAAGCCGGGCATCAGGACGTCGGTGATAACCAGCGCGAATTCCGTTTCGGCAAGCTGCGCGAACGCCTCGCTGACCGAAGCGGCTTCGACGCACGTGTAGCGCAGGGAAAGACTTTTGGCGAAAATTTTCCGAACCGTGCTCGAATCATCGACAATCAGAATTCGTTCTCTCTCCTCGCTCGGAGCGAACGCGAATCCTTTTATTGAAGTAATCTGCTGTTGCGGCAATTGGTGATGAGTTGACAAATGCAGGTTTGTGGACATTGCTTTTTAACCCTTGACGTAATGAGAAATCATTACCGAGATTAGTAACCGTCAAGTATCATAGCACTTCTTTTTAAAATTGTTAATACATTTTAAACAAAAAATCGATAATACTTTAAACATTCGGCTCGATTAATTATCCGCGAGCCTGAAAGCTCCGTTTTCGGAATCCGTCGCCCGCGCCCGGTCAGGTGCAAGCGGCGGATTTTAAAAATCCGGCGGGTTTCTGCAAATACGACTAGCTTCCAGCCAAAGTCGTGCTTTAAAATAATTCAGGCAAGAGCAAAAGGGAATGAACGAGAGCAAAGAGAAATTTAACCGGGGCGGCACGCCGAACCTTACTCAATCCGACGACGCCAAATTTTTTCTGGCTTCAATTGTCGAATCTCTGGAAGATTCGGTCGTCAGCGTCGATTTCAACACCATTATCACCAGCTGGAACAGGGGCGCGGAGCGGCTCTACGGCTATTCGGCTGCCGAAGTAATCGGCAAGCCTCTGACGATGCTCACTCTGCCCGAAGATTTGGAACGGATACTGGCGAACATAGAAAGCATCAAGCGGGGCGAGACGGTTCAGGTTTACGAGACTGAAAGTATCCATAAGGAAGGGCATCGTATACATCTTTCCATCACGCTCTCGCCGGTTAAAAACGACCGCGGAGAAATTATCGGCGTTTCGACCCTCGCCCGCGACATCACCGACCGCATGCGCACCGAAGACGCACTGCGCGTCGCGCACCAGCACATATCCGATATTCTGGAGAGCACGACCGATTGCTTTTTTGCGCTCGACCACGCGCGGCGGTTTACCTACGTCAACTCGCAGACCGAAGCCTATTTCGGCATCCCGAAAGAGCAGCTGCTCGGTCGCGTCCTGACCGAAGTTCTGCCGCAGCTTACCGGGCACGAAATTACGAAGCGGCAGGACGAGGCGATAAGCGCGCGCCGACCCGTTCATTTCGAGGCGCTGTCGCCCGTCACCGGCAAATGGCTCGAACTGCATTTCTATCCGACGAACACCGGCTTGGCGGTGTATTTCCGCGACGTCACCGACCGTAAAAAGGCGGACGAAGCGCTGCGCAAATCCGAGGAGCAATTGCGCCTGGCTATCAGCATCTCGCAAATCAGCACCTTCGACATAGATTTGCTGACCGACGAGGTGAAAACCGACGAAATCGGGCGCGGAATCTACGGCTGGACTGCGGCGGACGAGCCGCTAACCTTTACCAGGGTGCAGAGTCATTTTCACCCGGACGATAGGGAATATGTAATGCAGGCGGTCGCCGCCGCGCTCGAACCGGACGGCGCGGGCGCGTTCCAGGTCGAGCAGCGCATCATCCGCACCGATGGCGCGACGCGCTGGATTCGCGTCCACGGTCGCGCGATTTTCGAGGGCGAAGGCGCTTCACGCCGCGCGGTGCGCTGTCTCGGCACTTATATCGACATCACCGAGCAGAAACAGGCGGAGGAAGCCGCCCGCGCCGGGTACGAGCTTTACGAGATTGTCGCGCAGACGACAAACGACGCAATCTGGGACTGGAATCTGCTGACCAATCATCTGGCGTGGAATAAGGGCGTGCGCGCGTTGTTCGGCTACGCGCCCGAGCAGATTTCCGATTCCATTGAATGGTGGTATGAACACCTGCACCCGGAAGACCGCGACCGCGTCGTCGAGAGCATTCACCGCGTTATCGATTCCGCCAGCGGTCAGGAATGGAGCGACGAGTATCGCTTTATGAACGCGGACGGCTCGTTTGCAGAGGTTTTAGACCGCGGCTACGTCATCCGCGACGGCGAGGGAAAAGCGGTGCGGATGCTCGGCGGAATGACCGACATCACCCAGAGAAAGCGCAGCGAGGCGATTTTGCAGCGTTACCGCCTGCTGTCGGAAAGCGCGCGCGATATCGTCTGGATGCTGCGCCCGGACGGAAAGATTATCGAGGTCAACCAGGCGGCGGTCGACGCTTACGGCTACAGCCGCGAAGAGCTGCTGCAAATGAACATCCGCGATTTGCGCGCGCCGTCCACGCATTCGCGTCTCGCCGAAGATTTGAAGAAGGCTCACGAAGGCGTTCATTTTGAAACCGTACACCTGCGCAAGGACGGCACGACTTTTCCGGTCGAGGTCAGCGCGAACGCCGCGGAAATCGGCGGCGAGCGGCTGGTGATGAGCATCGTGCGCGACATCACCGAGCGGCGGCGCGCCGAAGATGCGCTTGCCCGTCTGACCGCGCAATCCGAGCAGCAGCGCCGTCTCTACGAAACGATTTTGTCGACGACGCCCGACCTCGTTTACGTTTTCGGGCGCGACCATCGCTTCACCTACGCCAACAAAGCGCTGCTTGCGATGTGGGGACGCACGTGGGAAGAAGCAATCGGAAAAACCTTTCTCGAACTCGGCTACGAGCCGTGGCACGCCGAGATGCACGACCGGGAAATCGAGCAGGTTATCGCCAGCGGGCAGCCGATTCGCGGCGAAGTCCCGTTTAATGGCACGAACGGCAGGCGCATCTACGATTACATCTTCGTTCCGGTCTTCGGCGCAAACGGCGAGGTCGAGGCAATAGCCGGGACGACCAGAGACGTCACCGAAAGCAAGCACGCCGAGGAAATTCTGCGGCGCACGCAGGCGCGGCTCGAATCCGTGCTCGAAGCCGGGCTAGCCGGAACTTTTTTCTGGGACATCCGCCAGGACCTCGTCGTCACGGACGAAAATATGATGCGGTATTTTTCGCTCTCGGAAAAATCGCTGACCGAGGGCGTGCCGCTCGCCGAGGTTCTGCCCGCGATTTACGAGGAAGACCGCGCGCGCGTGACGGACGCCCTGACCGAAGCGATCGAGCGCAGCGGCGTTTATCAAATCGAGTATCGCGTCAGAAATTCCGACGGCAGAGTGATTTGGCTTTCGGCGCGCGGCGTGGTCGAGCGCGACGCGGCGGGCAATCCGGTCGAGCTGACCGGATTCGCGGTCGATATAACGCGGATTAAGGAAGCCGAAGAAGCCCTGCGCGAAAGCGAGGAGCAACTTCGGACGCTGGCAAACACGATTCCGCAGCTCGCCTGGATGGCTGAGCCGGACGGCTTTATTTCCTGGTATAACCGCAGATGGTACGACTATACCGGCACGACGCCCGAACAGATGGAAGGCTGGGGCTGGCAGACGGTTCACGACGAGGAGCTGCTGCCGCAGGTCGTCGAGCGCTGGAAATACTCGATTGAAACGGG
This sequence comes from Acidobacteriota bacterium, assembly GCA_030860665.1. GTDB lineage: Bacteria > Acidobacteriota > Blastocatellia > Pyrinomonadales > Pyrinomonadaceae > JALZHR01. The sequence goes on along the minus strand of JALZHR010000389.1, from coordinate 7,940 downwards.
CGAGCCGTTCGAGATGGAATTTCCGCTCAGGCGCGCCGACGGCGAGTTTCGCTGGTTTCTGACGCGCATCAACCCGCTGCGCGATTCGCAGGGCAGCATCACACGCTGGTTCGGCACGAATACGGACATTCACGAAAACCGCATCGCGCAGCGCAACGTCGAGTTTCTGGCTTCGGTCAGCGACGATTTGGCGCAATTGAGAACGGCTGCCGAAGTGATGCAGGTCGTCGGCGCTAAAATCGGCGAATATCTGAATCTTTCGCTCTGCGCGTTTGTCGAAATCGGCGAAGCCGAGGACAAAGCGGTCGTCACGCACAACTGGCATCGCTCAGATGTGCCGAGCATCGCCGGAGCTTATAATCTGAGAGAATATCTGAGCGAGGAATTTCAGCGCGCCGCCCGCGCCGGAGAAGTTTTCGTCGTCCACGACGTCTTTTCCGATTTGCGGACAAAGGGCGAAATGTATGATGCGCTGAAAGTAGGCTCGTTCGTCTGCGTGCCGCTGGTCAGAGACGGGCGATGGCGGTTTCTGCTGAACATTCACGACTCGCAGCCGCGCATCTGGCGCGAGGACGAAATCGAGCTGACCAGAGAGCTGGCGGCGCGCATCTGGACGCGGCTCGAACGCGCCCGCGCCGAAGAAGAGCGCGACCGCCTGCTCGAAAGCGAGCAGACCGCGCGCGAGGAAGCCGAGCGCGCCAACCGCCTGAAGGACGAATTTCTGGCGACCATCTCGCACGAACTGCGGACGCCGCTCAACGCCATTCTGGGCTGGTCGCAGATACTTCTGAGCAATAATTTCGGCGAGCCGGAAACGATTAAACGCGCCACCGAGACGATCGAGCGCAACGCGCGGGCGCAAAGCCAGTTGATTGAAGATTTGCTCGACATCTCGCGCATTATTACGGGAAAGCTGCGCCTCGACGTGCGCGCCGTCGATTTGCCGGGCGTCATTATGGCGGCGGTCGACGCGGCGCGCCCGGCGGCGGAAGCCAAAAACATCCGCTTGCAGACCTTGCTCGACCCGGAAGCGGCGACGATTTCCGGCGACCCCGACCGCTTGCAGCAGGTAATCTGGAATCTGCTCTCGAACGCCATCAAATTTACGCCAAAGGACGGACAGGTACAGGTGCGGCTCGAACGCGTCGACTCGCACATCGAGATTGTCGTCACGGACACGGGCGTCGGCATCGCGCCGGAATTTCTGCCCTTCGTGTTTGAAAGATTTCGCCAGTCGGACGGCTCGACGACGCGGCGGCACGGCGGCTTGGGTTTGGGGCTGGCAATCGTACGCCAGCTGGTCGAGCTGCACGGCGGAACGGTTTCCGTCACCAGCGCAGGCGAGGGAAAAGGCGCTGCGTTTACCGTCTCCCTGCCGCTTCTCGCCGTGCTGAGAGAGCCGGTCAGCGGCGACGAGAGCCTGCGCGGCGCGGCGCAAAACGGTTCTCCGGCAGCCGCCGCCGGCGCTTCTTCGGCGGCAGCCGAATTATCCGGTCTGCGCATCCTGCTGGTCGATGACGAGGCGGATTCGCGCGATTTACTGAATTTTGTGCTGGAATCGCGCGGCGCGCGCGTGGCGACCGCCGGTTCGGCAAGCGAGGCGCTCGGTATAATAGAAACGGAAAATTTCGATATTATCATCAGCGACATCGGGATGCCGGAAGAAGACGGCTATTCCTTAATCCGCCGAATCAGAAGCCTGCCGTCCGGGCGCGGCGGCAATGTCGCGGCTATCGCGCTGACGGCTTACGCCAGAGCGGAAGACCGCGTGCAGGCGCTGCGTTCCGGCTTTCAACTGCACATCGCCAAGCCGGTCGAATCTATGGAACTCGTCGCCGCCGTGGCAAATCTCGCCGGTCGGATGAAAAAAACGAGTGAAAATGAAATTCCGTAACCGGCACAATCAAAACGGCGGTCTCCGTAACCTAACAAACAGAAAGGACTTCGTGTTTTGAAATAAAATCTTTAAAAACGAGAACAGGTAAACTGCCCGCGGCATCGCGCCTGTCAAAGCCGTTTACAAAACGCGAGGTGAGAAAATGAACGATAACGAGCAGGGAAAATCCGATTTACTCGACACGACCGACGCCAAAACGCTTTCCGACCGCGACCGCGACGCTCTGAAAAGCGCGCCGCATTCCGGCAACAGCCCGAATCCGACCGGAATCGCCGGAACGGTTATGTCCGACGAAACTTACATCAACCGCGACCAGGCAAGCGAGTTTAATTCCGATTCGCCGCCCGATTCCGGCGTGATAAATCAGACCGTCAAACCGGACGAAATCGACGCGGCGAAAGAAAGCTAATAGTGAAAAGTGAATAGTGAAGGAAATGTCCTCTCACTATTCACTTTTCACTATTAGCTTTTCACTATTTACACGGCTGATTGGCGAGCGCTCGACGTTTCCTCGTCGAACGAGTAAACCGGCACGGCTCCGTTTTGCTCCAGAACTTCCAGAATCGCCGGGAGCTGGTCGTAGAAAATAACGACGACCTCGTTTTCCCGCATTTCCCGAATCGCTTTGGAAACCGCTTCGGCTTCATCGGCGATAATTTCACAGCGGCAGCCCGGATTCGATTCCGTGACGGCTTCGCAGATAAGACGCGGAATCTCGCCCGGCTCACGACCGCGCAAATCCAAATCTTCGGTGGCGATTATCCGGTCGAAACATCCGGCGGCGACCTTTGCGGCTTCTCTGACGTGCTGGTCTTCGCGGTCGCCCGCGACGCTGATGATTCCGGTCGTCGTCTTGCCGCCCCAGCGCGAAACCATCCGGCAAATCGCCGAAAATCCGTCCGTGTTGTGACCGTAATCGACCAGCGCGTAGCCTTTGCCGACCTTGTAGAGATTGTTTCTGCCCGGATTGTTTACGTCGGTGCGAAACGTTTTCAGCCGCTCGACGATTTCTTCGCGCGCGATGCCGAGCGCGCGGCAGGCGGCGATTGCCGCCATCGAGTTCGCCGTCTGAAAATCCGCAGTCCCGTTTAAAGTGACCGGAATGTCCTTCGGCGCGACCACCTCTTCAGAGCTTTCGCCGCCCGCCATTTCGACGATAAAACCGTTTTTCACAACGTAAGCCGTGCCGCCTCGCTCGGCGTGCTCGCGCAGGCGCGGATTATTTTCGTCGAGCGAAAAATAGACGATTTGCCTGTCGATGTTCCTCACCTTTTCGCGCTGGAGAACGCGTTTCGACGTTTCGTCGTCGGCGTTCAGAACCAGCGTTCCGCCCGCGCGGACGCGCTCGGCGACCATCGACTTGATGCGAATCAAATCGTCTATCGATTCGATTCCGTCCTGCCCGATGTGGTCTTCGCTGATGTTGGTCACGACGCCGACGTCCGACCAGTCGTAGGCAAGCCCGCGCCTGACGATTCCGCCGCGCGCCGTTTCCAGCACGGCGACGTCTACGGCGCGGTCGCTCAGAATCGTGCGCGCCGAAATCGGTCCGGTCGTGTCGCCTTTGACAATCTGCTCGCCGTTCAGAAAAATTCCGGTGCTGGTGGTCGTTCCGACCGTGCGGCTGCCGTCGTTGAGAATGTGCGAAATCATTCTGGTAACGGTTGTTTTGCCGTTCGTCCCGGTGATGGAGACAATCGGGATGCGCGCTGGTTTTCCGTTCGGATAGAGCATCTCGATAATCGCGCCGCCGACGTCGCGCGGTTTGCCCTCGCTCGGAAAAGTGTGCATTCGCAAGCCCGGCGCGGCGTTGATTTCGATGACGCCGCCTTTTTCCGAAGGCATCGGCGCAGAGATGTCTTTAATCACCAAATCGACGCCGCAGATGTCCAGATTGATGGCGCGCGCCGCTCGCTCGCAGAGGCTTTTCACGGTCGGGTGAACTTCGTCCGTCACGTCGCGCGCCGTGCCGCCGGTCGAAAGATTCATCCCGGCGCACAGGCTGACGTGTTCTCCGGCGGCGGGAACGTCGTCCATTTTCCAGCCTTCCTTCTCTATCGAGGTCAGCAGAATCGGGTCGATTTTTATCTTCGTCAACGGTTTTTCGTGACCTTCGCCGCGCAAAGGGTTTTGATTTTCAATGTCAATCAATTCGGCGAGCGTGTGCCTGCCGTCGCCCCAAACGCCGCACGGAACTCGCTCGCTCGCCGCCGCCATTTTTCCGTCGACGACCAGAACGCGGTAATTTTTGCCCTCGAACAATTCTTCGACCAGAACTTTTCGCGAATATTCTCTGGCGATGTGAAATGCCCGGACGACTTCATCGGGCGTTTTCAGATTCAGCGAAACGCCTTTGCCCTGTCGCCCGTCGAGCGGTTTGACGACGACCGGCGCGCCGATATACCTGAGCGCGCGGACGGCTTCCTTTTCGCTTCTGACAATCTCGCCGTCGGGAACGGGAATCGAAAAATCCAGCAATCGCTGCTTGGTCAAATCCTTGTCCTTGGCTAAATCCGCGCCGATGAGGCTGGTCTGGTCGGTTATCGCCGCCTGCACGTGATGCAGATTTTTCCCGTAGCCGAGCTGAAGCAGGCTCGACAAATTTTCGCGCCGCCACGGGATGCCGCGTTTTTCGGCGGCTTCGACAATCGCCATCGCGCTCGGACCGAGCTCCGTATCAGCCGCGATGTCTTTGGCTTCCGTGATTTTTTCCTCGATGTAGAACTCTTTTTCGTTAATCACGGCTTCGACCATCTCGGCGGCAACGGGCATCAGGTAACGCGTCGTCTCGACGGTCGTCGTTTCGATGACGGCGCGCGAATCGTCCTTTTCATCGCCGTTGCAGAATTTTCCGCTGCGCCTTTCAAAGCCCGCCTGCGACAATAATTCCAGCGCGACGTGTTCGACGACGTGATTAAAATGCGTTCCCTCGTCGAGCCGCTCGACGAAGCCGCCGGGCTTGCCCTTGGCGCAGTGATGCTCGCGCAAGGCGGGCAGCAGTTCGAGCAGGCGCGCGTTGAAGCCGGAAATCTCGCGGCTTTCCTTTCCTTTCACGTCTTCGAGGTCAATCTCCATCAGCAGCACGGGTCGGTCGCTGTAAATGTTTGCGCCGGTAAACGCTCTTATCAATTCGATTTTCATTATCTCTCCTAATCCGATTTACAATTCGACAATACTTTATTTATTTATTACGAGATTTACCTATTAATCTGCCCCGACGCGGCGAGGCAATCAGCCGGAAGGCAGCTTATCGTCCAGCTCGCCGACCAGGTGCTGGATGTCGGTTTCCTTCATCAGCTGCTGCGCTTCTTCCTCGACGGTTTCCGTATCTACGCCGAAATGCTCGCACAATCGCCGCTGCATCCTGAGCATCATCGTCATTTCCTGCTCGGCGAGCAGGCTGATTTGCAAATCGAGATGCGCGCGGCGGTCTGACTGTCGGCTCAGGCGGTTTTGTCCAATCAGGATAAAGATTGTGATAAAAACGCCTTCGGACGAAACTATCAGCGTCAAAATTCCGAACGGGAAAGGGTCGAAGGCGGGAACGCCGGGAATGAAATTCAGATTTATCACGCCCCACGCGACAAATAAAATAATGTGCAGAATGACGAAAGTCATACTGCCGATAACCTGCGTTAAGCGGTCGCTGACGCTTTCGGCGACCGAACGCTCGTGCAGAGCCTCGCGTTCAAGCCGGGCAATCGCTTCGACGTTATACGCCATCGGATTGGCTGTCGCCACGCTCGCCGCTTTATTTCCGGCGTTATCCGGATTTTCGTTTTCCTTTGCCACCCTCGTCCATTCTCCCGTTTCTGTTTTAAATAAAAGCCCGGTTTTCCTCTCGCTCGATATTTTGCGGGCGCTGCGGCGGCGATAATTTTTGCCGGTTCGGCTGTTCAGACCCGTTCCGCCTGCCGCCGCGCAACAAGGCGGTTTTTATCTAATGAATCGGTTTATCGCCTGTGTCCTTCTCGGCTTTTTCCTTGCTTATTTTCGGCGTGTTTTCCGTATCTTTCGCGGAATCGGCTTTGCTTTTCCGCGTCGAAGTCCGCTTGCTGTTTTTTTCCAGCATCCCGGCTTTGGTCTGTCTCTTTTTGTCGCTCTTTTTTTCTTCCGTCATTTCTTTTCCCTCGCTCAAACGGCTTCCGTTGCAGCCGCTCGAAAAAAATTATCCTTAAATAGATTGTCTCTTAAATAGTATTTTACAACCCGTTCAGCCGGAAATCTCCTGCGGACGAGTTGATTTTGTTTTTATTACGGATTTACGAGTTTCCGCGCCCGGCGGCTTCCGTTTCTTTGCCGCCGATAATCTGCCTGACTCTTGCTGCGGCGGGCGGCATCGCCTCGCCGATTCCGCAGTGCAGCCTGAGAGTGGCGACCTCGTCGTAAGGCGTTTCGCCCGCGTTGACGAGGATGGTGCGCGCGCCGTTTCTGATAGCCAGCCCGACCAGCGAAGCCGCCGGATTGACGACCAGCGAAGAGCCTAAAACAATCATCAAATCGCAGGTCAGAGCGTGGAGGCTGGCGAGCTGCAATTCCTTTTCCGGCATCGGGTCGCCGAAATTTACCACCGACGAGATGAGCCGCCCGCCGCATTGCGGGCAGGCGGGCTGTCCGGCGACCGGCTTCTGCGTCCGGTAACCCGGTCCGAAGCGGCGCGCGTCCCAGCCGACTTCCTGCCTGCCGTATTGGCGGTCGCAGCTCAGACAGCGAACCAGTTTCCCGTTGCCGTGCAGCTCCGCCAGAATTTCCGGTTTAATGCCGGATTCGCGATGAAGATTGTCGGTGTTCTGCGTAATCAGAAATTGCAGTTTCCCGAGATTTTGCAGCTCGACCAGCGCCAGATGCGACGGGTTCGGCTGCACCTGGTCGGGCGAAACCTTCCACGAGGGCGGCGCAAGCCCGGCGTCGCGCCGTGTCCAGACGCCGTTCGGACCGCGAAAATCCGGGATGCCGGAATCGGTGCTGATGCCCGCGCCGGTGAAGGCGACGACGTGCTCGCTCCCGGCAATCCATCGCGCGATTGTTTCCACGTTTTCTTCGAGATTTTGCTCGTTTTCCATTTTGACAAATTAATCCTCTGAAAAATATTCCGGCTCTCCGCTGATTTTATTCGGCGTTTCGACTTCTGCGGGCGGTCATATTCCGATTTGATGCCTCGCGACTCAAAATACCGGTCTGACGGCGGTCGTTGCGTCAAAGTGAATGACGGCGTCGAATTGTCTCGACATCCGAGCCTCGAAATAATGACTTTGCCGCTCGGTCTGCGGCAGATAGATGACGCCGATTGCGCGTTCCAGACGCTTTCGCGCCAGTTCCTGCGAGAGAGTTTCGTTTTCGCGGAAAATCAAAAAGAAATTCGCGCCTCTCATCGCGTCGTGATAGAGCTTTGAATAGCTGCCCGCCAGCGCCGGGCGGACTCTCATCGTGACGCCTTCCGCGCCCCATTGCGAAGCCGCCGTCACTTTGCCCGTATAAGTCGTAAAACCGACCAGAAACGAGCTTCCGTCGGTCGCCTGCCGCATCAGATGCCCGACGTTCAGTTCTCCGGCTTCGCCCATTTCCGTCATTCGCGCGTCGCCCTGGTGCGTGTTGTGCGCCCAGACGACGAGCTTCGATTTCCGGTCGCCTATCGCTTCCAGATAATGCGCCAGCGCCAGCAGCGTTTCGGACATATGACCGTCGCGCAGATTCCAGGTCGAAAAATTTTGGTTGTAGCTCAGGCGGTAATAGGCTTCCGCGTTTTTGACGACGCGCGCGTTCTGGTAAGCCGAAAACAGGCGGTCGTTGCGCTGGCGTTTTCCGTCGGCGAGCCACGATTGGTAGCGGCTTTCCATTTCCTGAAACTGCTCGCCGACCGCTTTCTCGCACGAGCGGCTAGCGTTTTGCGACACGTCCAAGCCGTATTGCTGCGCATCCTCTTTGTAAAATCTAAAGCAATTATACCTTTGCCGCGCGCGTGCAGCAGCCGTTTTATCGACCGTGTCGAGATATTTAACTACGTCGTCGAGCGATTCGCTCAACCCGTAAAGGTCCATCCCGT
>JALZHR010000380.1 GCA_030860665.1 Acidobacteriota bacterium | reverse complement strand
ATAAAAGGCTTGGCGCCGCGCGCGACCGCTTCGTTAAAAGCGTGGTCGGCGTCTTCGACCTGAAAGGCGATGTCGCGCACGCCGTCGCCGTGCAGCTTGATATGCTCGGCGGCTTCGTGTTCGGGCGAAAGCGGCGTGGTCAAAACGAAATTGACGCGACTCTGCCGCATCACATACGAAGTCGTTTCGCGATTGCCCGTCTCCAAGCCCGAATAGGCAAGGCGCGAAAAACCGAACGCTTTGCGATAATAAAACTCGGCTTGCTTGGCGTTGCCGACGTAAAACTCGACGTGATGTATTTTCTTCAAACCTAATGGATTTCGTTCGTTCATAAATTATTACCCTTATTATTTGCTCTCTCTTTCTTCTTTCATCTGTCCGTTAAAGTTCTCACCGCACGCTAATTAATGCAAATCTTCTTTCGATTATAATGTATCGCCGCCGCAAGGCGAATCTTACCCGCGACGACCTTCAAATCCGTCCGTTTTCCGGCTTTATCCGCGCGCCAATTTCTTTTTTATCTATCAATTACAAAAATTTTCGTGTTATGTCGGATACGCAACAGACAAATCCTGCCGTTTCCGTTCAGAATAAAATCGTTCTTCAAAACACGAACTTGTTTCCCAGAACTCTTTTGTGTTAACGGTGATATTGGCGGCGCTTCTGCCGTAAATACCACGAAACTTTCCTGTTACAAAGACGAAAATTTGGAACGGACGCGACGTGCAAGGGTGTATGTCAAATACCTTGAATTCCCGTCTGTCAATTCGGAACCGGCTGCTTTCTGTTTTGCCTCCCGAAGAGATAGACCTGCTCAGACCTAATCTGGAACTGCTCTCGTTCACGCCCGGTGATATTCTCTATCAGGCGGGCGACGTGATTCGCCACGTCTATTTTCCGAATAACGGAATGGTCTCGCTGCTCGCCGTCACCGAACAGGGACAAACCGTCGAAGTCGGCAACACCGGCTCCGAAGGAATGGTCGGTCTGCCGTCCTTTCTCGGTCAACAGGAAATGGCGTATCAGGCGATGGTGCAGGTCGCCGCCGAGTGTTTTCGCGTCGATGCCAGGATAATCAAGGATTTATTTAAGAAAAACGGAACGTTTCACGATGTCGCGCTGCGCTATGTTTACGTGATTATCAAGCAGATTTCGCAAACCTGCGTCTGCAATCATTTCCACACGATTGAGGCGCGGCTGTGCCGCTGGCTGACCGTGATGTGCGAGCGCTCGAACAATAAGCAGCTGTCGCTGACGCAGGAATTTCTGTCGCAGATGCTCGGCGTCCAGCGCACCAGCGTCGGGATGATTGCCAATTCGATGCAGGCGAGCGGCGTTATCCGCTACCGGCGCGGCAAAATCGAAATCGTCGATTTTGAACGCTTAAAACAATCCGCCTGCGAGTGCTACTTTATCGTCAGGGACGAACACGAAAGGTTTCTGAACGATAAAAACTTTACCGATATGTCGGGCAATTAGCGGGCAGGCAGGCAGACAGACAGACAGACAGACGACAACGAGAGCGGAATTTGCCGAAAATACAGGAGCTTCGCCCGGCAATCGCTTCAATCAGCAAACAAAGGGGAATTTCGTGAGAGAGGACGACAACTCAAAAACCGGCACTTCACCGAAGAAAAGAATCCTCTGCGTCGAGGATGATAGAGATACCTGCGACCTTTTAGGCATCTTATTCTCGGAATACGAGGTCATTTTCGCCCGCACACTGAAGGAAGCCTTTTCTCTGCTGGACGAGCAGCATTTCGATTTATACGTGCTGGACAACTGGCTGCCCGACGGCTCGGGCATAGAGGTCTGCCGCAGAATTCACTCGCTCAACCCGGCAACGCCGATAATATTCACCTCGGCGGTCGGTCAGAAATCGGAAATCAGGGCGGCTCTCAGCGCCGGCGCGAGAGAATATCTGGTGAAACCCTGCGAACCGGAAAGACTGCAAAAAATTGTCAAAGAACTGCTGCTAAATCACAAAAACTGAATTACTTTGCAAAACTCTCGATATATCTCCGCGTCACGTCTTTCAATTCCGCATACGACGGGATGACATACAAAACCGGCTGCATATCCGAATAATCGTAGGACGTGCTGATCACCTGTTTTAAATCGAACGGGCGGCGCTCGACATTGTCGGTAAAAGCGTGCGCCAGCTCCCCGAAGCTCGACAAAAGCCCCGCGCCGAAAGCCTTGATTTCGCCGCCCTCGCGAATCAAGCCGAACTCGACCGTAAACCAGTAAAGCCGACCGAGTTCTTCCAATTGTTCGTCGTTTGCGATGCGCGCGCCGTGACCGATAAACTGCGAAAAGTCGGCAAAATCGGGATTCGTAAAATTAGGAATATGCCCGATTGCCTCGTGTACGATGTCCGGCTCGGGCGTGTATTCCGGGCGCGAAGCGTGGCGGATATACTGCGTGCAGAGCATCGTCCGGTAGTAAAGCCAGCTTAAAAATCCGCGCGTTTCGACCAAGCCTTCAATCGGTGCGAGACGGAAATTCGTCAGCTCTTTCAATCGGCGATTCATTTCCGAAAGCTGCGGAATGCGCTCGTTGCTGATGCCCAGTTTTTTCTTGGCGTCGAGATAAAAAGCGCACGCGTGCTTTGCCTGCAATTCTTCGAGCCGCGTGGCGACGATGCGCCAGATGTTTTGTTCCTCTTCCGTGTATTCGACGTCCGTAATCACGCCGGTTTCGCGAAATTTTTTCGAGAGAGAGGCGATGTAATCGCGGCGCTCGCGGTATTCCAAATCGCTTGCGCCCGGATGGTCAAGGTGAAGCTGGTTGATTTCCTCGAATTTCATATCGCGAAATTCGGGCAAATCTTCGTCTCTGACTTCAAAATTGGAAATTCTAAAAGCAGGCTCGGCTGTGGTAGCAGCGGCGGCGGTTGAAACGGTTTCGGTCGGCATACGGCTCGTCTCCTTTATCAATTTCGATGCTCAAACGTAAAAGAAAGATAGCTCCGAATAAATAATTGTAATCGAAACCATCAATCGTTTGAATAACTAATTTGCGTTTTTCTTTCAGATAGGCTTTACATTTTAAGGAAGATTCGCAAATCCGGTTTATAAATTAAATTTTAAATTTAATCGTGAGGAATACGGAGAATAAAAAATAAAGCCGAAGATAAATGCGGAACGAAAAATGCGGAACGCGGAATGATGAATTGCACATTCCGCGTTCCGCATTTTTTTCTCTTTGCGACTGAAAATCCTAAAGGTTTTTCAGAACGAAGTCGGTCATCATCTGATACATATGTTTCGCCTGGAGCGGGTCGACGACGCCGTGCCGCTGCGTCGGGTAAATCATCAAATCAAATTGTTTACCGGCTTTTTGCAGCTCGTAGGCGAGCAGCGTCGTGTTCTGCATATGCACGTTTTCGTCCATCGCGCCGTGAATCAGAAGCAGCCTGCCGCTTAAGTTTCCGGCGGCTTTTAAAACGGAGCTTCTGTCGTAGCCGGTCGGATTGTTCTGCGGCGTGCGCATAACGCGTTCGGTATAAATCGAATCGTATAAGCGCCAGTCGGAAACCGTACCGCCCGCGATTCCGACTTTAAAGGATTTGCTGTGCGTCAACGCGTAAGAGGTCATATAACCGCCGTAGCTCCAGCCCCACAAACCGATGCGCCCGGCGTCGACGAAAGGCATCGCGCGCAGCGCATCCAAGCCCTCTTCCAAATCCTTCAGCTCAAGCTCTCCGAGGTTTTGATAGCCTTTCCAGGCTTGCTCCGCGCCCTTGCCGCTCGCCGTGCGGTTGTCGCAAATCCAGATGATGTAACCTTTCTGCGCCATCATCTGGTGCCACATATAACGCGCGCCGCCCCACGCGTTTCTGACCGAAGGCGCCTGCGGACCGGAATACGTGTAGCTTAAAACCGGGTATTTTTTGCCCGGGTCGAAATCCGGCGGTCTTATCATCATCGCTTCCATCGCGAAGCCGTCCTTTGTGCGGACGCGCATAAACTCGACTTTGCCGAGCTTATACTGCGCGAGCGCCTCGACACGGTTCTCGTTCAGAACTTTTTCCAGCGTTCCGTCGGCGCGGTAAAGCCGCGACTGCGGCGGCGTGTTGACGTCGCTCCACGTATCGACGAAATGCGTAAACGTCCGGTTGAAATTCGCGCTGTGCGTGCCGTCGGTTTTCGTCAGGCGCGTCAAGCCCGTGCCGTCCAGCCTGATGCGATAAATCTGCACGCCGATAGGGTCGTATTCGGTCGCGCTGAAATAAACCCAGCCGCTGGCTTCGTCAACGCCGTAGAAAGCGCGGACTTCCCATTTTCCGTCCGTTATCTGGCGAATCATTTTCCCGCTGCCGTCGTAGTGGTAAAGATGCTTGAAGCCGTTTCGCTCCGACTGCCAGATCATCGTCCGGTCTTTCAGAAAAACGGGATTATCTTCCACGCTGACCCACGCCGGAGTGGTTTCGCGAAAAGCCGTGACGGTTTTTCCCGTCGCGCGATTCGCCGTGTTTAAATCGAGAAAAGTCTGCTCGCGGTTTTGCGCCTGATAAATTACCGACTGGCTGTCGGGCGACCACGTCACGCGCGAAATCAGAAAATCTTCCGGCTTGTAGGCGGACGTATCGACAAAGCGCACCGGGCGCGCTCTGACGTTGACCACACCGAGCC
>JALZHR010000369.1 GCA_030860665.1 Acidobacteriota bacterium | reverse complement strand
TCGGTGTTTTCGACGCGCTGGTTCATCTCCGTATCGTCGGGCAAAACGAATTTCGGCACGGGCGTTTCGTCGAACCGCAGAAAAGCGATGTGCGTCGAATCGGGCGACCACCAGTAGCCGCGCTTCTGCCCGCGCCCGTACAGTTCTTCTTCGTAAACCCAATCGAGATAACCGTTTAAAATCCGCTCGCCGCCGTCGCGCGTCAATTGCGTTTCCCTGCCCGTGGCGACGTCGACGACGAACAGATTCATCCCGCGAACAAAGCTGATCATTCTATCGTCGGGCGAAAAATCGACTTCCATTTCTTCCGCCGCGGGCGTGTTCGTCAAACGCCGAACCGCGCCGCCCGCGACGTTGTAGAGATACAAATCGTTTTTGTGATTGATTAAAATCGCGTTTTCGGCGTTGTTAAATTGCTGCGCGGGCGTCGTCCCGAGGCGGTTCGCTTCTTCGAGCGTGAATCCGCTCGTCTGCGTCAGAACGGAGACGAGTTTTTTATTATCGAGAACCGGCGTCGCCTCGCCCGTCAGGGCGTTGACGCGCATCAACGTCTGGTTCTGCATCTGTTTATAAGTCGTGCCGTCCCTGTTCCACTGCACGAAGGTCGGTCTGCCGCCGAAATTGACACGCTTTTGCGGGTCGAAAATATCGTCAATCGTCAGCATTCTGTCCTGCGCCCGGGCGACCGAACCGAGAGACACGAAGGCGAAAACTGCGACTGCTGCAAGCCACTGAATTTTTTTCATAATGTTTTTCAAGTTTTCGGGAAAGATTCTGCCGTTTGAGTGAAGTATAAACGAATCCGGCTAATACAACAAAAACCTGACTCCGACCTCCGCCCGAATGCTAATCGTACCGGGCGCAATCGTTTCCGAACTGCCCGAAACATTGTACAAGCCGAAAGAAATCGTATTATTAGAGTTAAGATTCCCGCTGCGGTTGTTGTCAACGTCTTCCTCTTCTATCGAAACGGCTTTCCCGATGCTCTGCCCGAGCTCCTTCGCCATCGCTTCGGCTTTTTCCCGCGCCGCGCGGATTGCCATCGCCCGCGCCCGGTCTTTGTGCTTGCGAATTTCCGAAGACTCGAAACTGACGCTGCCGATTTGCGTGACGCCGACTCTGACAATCTCGGACAAAAAACTTTCAAACTTGCTCAAATCTCTTAATTTTATGACGACGGTTTTAGAAACCGTGTAACCGGCGAAAACGTTTTGATATTCGTCATCGTCTTTGGGTTTGACGCGGTCGAATTTTTCGCCGACCGAGATAAAATCCGTTCTAACGTCTGTCGGGTCAATCGCAAAGCGCTTTGTCAAAGCGATTATTTGCGCCATATTCGCGTCATTCTGCGTTTTGGCGACCTGCAGGCTTTTATCGCTTTTCGTCACGCGCAGCGCAAACGTCACAAAGTCGGGGACAACCTGAATTTCCGCCGTGCCGGACACATCCACTGTCGGCGGCTGATTGACGGCTGGCGTTTGCCCGTTGATTGAAACGAGCGACAGAAAGATTAGGGCAAAAAAAACCGCAAACTTTGACTTCATCAAAATTCTCCTTATTTCTACATTTTATTTTTGCTTTGAATTACGCCTTCGGATGCGACTGGTCGTAAACCTCAATCAGTTTTTCCATCGAAACGTGCGTGTAAATCTGCGTCGTCGAAAGCCGCGCGTGTCCTAAAAGCTCCTGAATGTCGCGCAAATCAGCGCCCGAATCGAGCAGGTGCGTGGCGAAGGAATGGCGCAACGAGTGCGGCGATATGTCGTGGATGTCGGCGCACAGCTTGATATATTTATCGACCATTCGCCCGACCGAACGCGTCGTGATGCGCGTTCCCTGATAATTTAGAAAAACAGCCTGGTCGTCACGCTCGGACGGCGGGCAGTTGTTCAGAAAAACCGGGCGCGTTTCCGAAAGATAGAGCATCAGGGCTTGCAGCGCAGGCTCGCCGAAGGGCAGAATTCTTTGTTTTTTGCGCTTTCCGGTCACGCGCGCCAGCCGCTCGCGAAAGTCTATGTCCTTCATATTCAGATTGACCAGCTCGCCGACGCGGACGCCCGTCGCGTATAGAAATTCTAAAATCGCGCGGTCGCGCTTTCCCAAATCGGTCTGCAAATCCGGCGTTTCGATAAAGCGCACGGCGTCTTCCATCGAAAGATGATTCGGCAGTTTTCGCTCGACGCGCGGCGTCGAGACCAGCTTGGCGGGATTCGTTTCCAGCACGCCTTCGCGCACGAGAAACTGAAAAAAAGTTCTTAAGGAAGCGAGCTTGCGCGCAATCGAAGTTTTCTTTTTGTTCAGACCGTGCAGCGACGCCATCCATTCGCGAATCGTCAGGTGGTCGATCTCGCTGACGCGAATGTCGCCGGTTTTTCCGATGCTGACCAGATAATCGCGAAACTGCTCCAAATCGCTGGAATAATTTCGCAAAGTGTGCGCGCTGACGTTGCGCTCGTAACGCAGGTGTTCGAGAAACTGTCGCAGGTATTCTTCAAGCATAAGCTTAGATTTTAATACAAATCTTCTTCCGGATTATCAACTTCAAAGCCCGAGAGCCTGAGCAGATAAACGCAGGCTTCGCGATATTCGCCCGCCTCCGGCGACCAGCGGTCAACCAGATGATAACGATTTTCCCGGACGCCTTCGAGAATCCACTGCGCGCCGTCCAGACCGTTTTCGCGCCGGTTGGTCGGCAAATTCCAGTAATCCGCCTGTCGCAGCAATTTGAGAAACTCGCACCATTCGGTCTGGTCGAGATTTCGGCTGCCGTCGCGCAAAATCTTTCCCGGTCCGTAACCGCCTGCGCCGTCCGATTCTTTGGTGAACAATCTGATTTGATTTCCATTGCGCTCGACGCGGACGAAAATCGGATGATGAAAACTTCGCAGCCAGAGAAAGCGATAAATTTCCGTCTCGGCGCGGGAAACATCAAGCAGCGATTTTTCGCTCATCGCCCGCAGATGTTCTCCATACCAGTCGTTTATAAAATTATCCGCGTCTTTCCAGCCGCCCGCAAAAATGTCTTTCGGAAAATAACCGCTTTTTCCCTTTTCGATTTCGGAGATTTTACGCGCCAGCGCCGGAAATTTTTTCGGCTTGACGCAATCTTCTGAAGCAAACGGCTCGGGCGGCGCGACCTCGGCGACGCGGCTCGTTTGATAAAAAAGCCAGGCGACGACTGCGCCGCTTCCGAGCACAAAGGTCAAAACGCAGGCAAAAAGCCGGACGGAAAAAATTTTCATAAATTTACGCTCCCGGAAAATTCCGCATACGCATTAGACCATCGTTTCCGAAAAAAGTTCCGCGCCTCTCTAGCGCCTCGGAACATAATAACCTTTTCTGGTGCGGACGGTCAGGTTTTCGCGGTTTTTGACTTTCAGCGAAATCGTGCGGAATTCGCCGCGCTTGTCCTTTTCGTCTCCGGCGTCCGGGTAATAGCTCAGAATATACTGCTGCGACAGCTCGGCGGAAATGCGCGCAAACGCGGCGTCGAGCTCTTTTTCGTCAACGGGCGAATAAACCGCGCCGCCCGTCTGCCGCGCCAGTTCCTGCATCCGGCGCTCGGCGGCGAGAAAAATGACGTTGGCGTTGCCGATGCGCTGCCCCGTGCGCTTGATATTTTCAAAATCGGTCGTTTTTACGACGTAAATCTGGCAGTTATTGAGCTGCGCGGCGCGCACGGTCTGTTCCAGCGTCGAATCGCTCAGATTATCCTCGCCGTCGGAAACGATGACGATTACGCGCCTTCCCTCGCTGGATTTCAGATAATCAGCCGCCAGAATAATGCCGTCCAGAAGCTGCGTGCCGCCAGCCGGTTCGGCGAAAAGCTCGATGGCGCGGATGAGCGAGGAAACGTCTTTCGTCAGAGGCTGTTCCAGCTCGGTCGTCGAAGCGACGCTGAACAGCGCGACCAAATCCTTTTCCGGGCGAATCACCTGCCGGAAAAAACGAATCGCCGCCTTTTTCTCGAATTCGCGCGCGATGCGCACGCTGGAGCTGTTGTCGAACAAAAGCGCGAGCCTGACCGGCGTATTTACCGAGCGCGAAAGCTCGCTGATTTCGACCGTTTTGCCGTCGATTTCCAGCACAAAATCTTCGAGCCGCAGCGCTGTCACGGCGCGTCCCTGCGCGTCGGTCACGGAAACCGGAATCGGGACGAGCGCCGATTCGACGCGGATGACTTCGCCGTCGTCATCATTATTGGCATCGTTATTTGTTTTCGGCGTCGGCGTTGCCGTCGGCTTGGCTTTCTGATTCGGCAATTGAGTCGGCACGTAAACGATGCGCTCGCGGTCTTTCGCAGACGGCGATTCTTCGGGTGCCGGTTTAATGCGCCCGCTCTGCGCGAAAGACGTTGGAACGGAGGTTAAAAGTAATATTATGAGAAAAAGTTTACGAGCCATACCATTGTAAATTATTCGGTAAATCTTCCGCCGCCAGTTCCAGATGAATGACGCGCCGGTTTTTCGGATTCGTTCCCGCCGACGAAGAATGCACCGCAAGCGGGCGCATCAGCAGAACATCTCCCTTTGATGCGCGGCATAAAGCAAACGGCTTCGGCAGTTTTTCTACCTGCGCCGAACCGAGCCGCGTCCGGTGCGAGCCAGCCACGATTTTCAACGCGCCGTTCGTTTCGTCCGCGTCGTCCAGATGAAAACGCAAAGTCAGCATTTTCAGCAAAACGGATTTGGGCGGCTGCACGTGCCAGATTCCGGCTTTGCGCGTCCAGGCGGTAAAACCTTCGGTTTCGCGCCGCTTCCTGACGGCAATCGTCAAATCCTGGTGCCACGGAACTTTCCAGTTCGCTTCGCGGGTTTTATTAAAAAAAATCGCCCTGACGACTTTCGCCTCTTTCCCCGGAACGCTCTCCGCCGCATTTCTCACCAATACGCTTTCGGAGAATTCTTTTATTCCAGCCGAAAGGTTCAATAAATTTCTGATGCCGCCCGACGCTTTCGCGTTCTTCTCGCGCGCGGCGACGGCGGACAGTTCCCGCCGCAGGCTCAAAATCGTTTCTTCGTCCAGAACGCCTTTGAGCATCGCAAATCCGTTTTCGTTTAATTCAGCCGCCGTCGCTTCGCTCATGTAAAAATCAGTTTCAAACCCGCAATCACCAGAACCAGCGACAAAACGCGCCGCAGCGTAATCGAATTAAAACGACGACTGCCGAGCGTCGAGCCGATAAAGCCGCCCAGAGCAGCCGCCGCGACCCACGCCCAGACGCCGGACGACAGATTTCCAATCTGCGCGTAATTTCCCAACAGCCCGGAAATCGAATTGACCAGAATAAACATCGCCGAAATGCCCGCCGCTTTTTTCGTCTCCGTCCAATTCGTCAAAAGCAGAACCGGCGTCAAGAAAATCCCGCCGCCGACGCCCGTCAAGCCCGACAATAAACCCATCGCCGCGCCCAAAATCAGAGCCAGCCAGACCGTCGGCGTGACAAATTGCTTTTCCGCCGTAAAATTCCACGCCAGCCGCAGCGCGGCGATTAAAAGAACGCCGCCTAAAACGATTTTGTGAACATTTGTCGGCAAAACAATCATTCCGCCGACAAAGGCAAACGGGACGGACGACGCCGCAAAAGAAGCGAAAACGCGCCAATCGAAGAATCCCGCGCGATAGAACTGAAACGCGGCGATGGCGGCGACGAAAATATTCAGAACCAGCGCCGCCGGGCGCGTTACATTCGGCGCGACGCTCAAAAGCGCCATCACCGCCAGATAGCCCGAAGCGCCCGCGTGCCCGACCGAAGAATACAAAACGGCGACCGTAAACACCGCCGCGACGATTAAAATCTGCGATAAAATTTCTGCTTCCATCGTCAAAAATCCGCGCGTTTTTTCGCTTCCGGCGAAGCTAAGCCGCCGCTTTCATTTCCGCCAAACCGATTTCAAAGAGCCACTCGTCCCAATCTTTCAACGCCAGTTCCACCTGTATCTGATGCCGCTCGCGCTTGTTTCGATGCTTTTTGCGAAGCTCCGGCGGCAAAGGTTCGAGCAAGCCGAAAGTGATGTTGACGGGCTGAAAGTTTTTCGTCTCGACGTTTGAAACATAGCGGCACAGCGCGCCGATTGCGCTCGCGGGCGGCGCGCTGATTAAATCTTCGTTTCCCGCCGCCAGCCGCGCCGCGTTCAAACCGGCGAGCCAGCCCGTTCCGACCGATTCGACGTAGCCTTCGACGCCCGTGATTTGCCCGGCGAAAAACAGTTCGGGATTTTTCCGCGTTTGCAGAGTTTCATTCAAAATTTTCGGCGAATTGATAAAAGTATTGCGGTGAATCTGCCCGAACTGCAAAAATTCCGCGTTTTCCAAGCCCGGAATCAAACGCAGCACGCGCGCCTGCTCGCCGTAGCGCAGGTGGTTCTGAAAGCCGACGAGCGAGTAAGCGTCAGCCATCAGATTTTCCTGTCTCAACTGAACCGCCGCATAAGGCTCGCGCCCGGTTTTCGGCTCGGGCAAGCCTTTTGGCTTCATACAGCCGAAGCGCAAGGTATCGACGCCGCGCCGCGCCAGCTCTTCAATCGGCAGGCACGCCTCGAACCAGTGCGTCTCTTCAAATCTTTTCAGCGGAACCGATTTGGCGTTTATCAGCTCGTTATAAAAAACTTCGTATTGCTCGCGCGTGAACGGGCAGTTGATGTAGTCGTCGCCGCCTTTGCCGTAGCGCGCGGCTTTAAAAGCGATTGACATATCAATCGAATCCGCCGCCACAATCGGCGCAATCGCGTCGTAGAAATAAAGCTGGTCGTCGCCCGTCAGCTTCATTATCTCGCTCGTCAACGCGTCGGACGTCAGCGGTCCGGTCGCGATTATCGCGATTTCATCCGAAGGAATTTCCCTGACCTCTTCGCGAATAATCCGGATATTCTGGTGATTTTCGATTTTCGCGGTGATATATTCGGCAAATTTCTGACGGTCGACCGCCAGCGCCGCGCCCGCCGGAATCTTCGTCTGCCGAGCGGCTTCCATCACCAGCGATTTCCCGCGCCGCAATTCCTCCTTCAAAAGATACGGCGCGGTTCCCGCTTCATCCGTCTTCAGCGAATTTGAGCAGACGATTTCGGCTAGCCGGTCGGTGCGATGCGCGGGCGTCTGCTGCACGGGACGCATTTCATAAAGCTTTACTTTCGCGCCCGCTTCCGCCGCCTGCCACGCCGCTTCGACGCCCGCCAAACCGCCGCCGATGACAATAACTTCCTTCATTTTTTTATGATAACTCTTTTATTTCGTTTTCGATATTAAGGCGCGCCGCCGCTTCAAACCGCGAGCGCATCTCGCCGGTAAAATAAATAAATTCGCGCCGCGCAAAATTTTCCAGAATCTTTTTCCGGCTCTCTCGATACAAAGCTTCCGGGACGTGCGAATATTCGAGCCTGACGGCGCGCGAATATTCTCTATAGTTTCTCTCATCAGCGCCGAGAATGGATAAATCCAAATCCAAAAACAACTTCCCGTCATCATCAAGCCCCTTCGCAACGTGCCTTTCGGTCGCCAGAATCATCCTTTCGACTTTCTGAACCTTATCTTTCGGCAAACCGAGACGGGAAAGCCTCTCAACGGCAAGCTCAGCGCTTTCAATCTCATTGTCCTTTCTCTGCGGGTCATAAATCGCATCGTGAAACCAAATCGTCAGTCTGACGCAATCGTAATCCGAAATATTCTCGCTTAAATCTTCTGCCGAAACCAAAAGCGCCTTAACGTGATTCAGATTATGATAATAACGATGTTTTTCCGAATACCTCTCCAACAAAAAATCGAGCACCTCATCAGCCGCCTTCTCATCCAAAGAAAATTCTCCAGCCAGCGCGCGCCACCCGCTCGCCAAATCCTGAATCAGAGCGTCACTAAAAGAATCTTTTTCGAGGTGGTCGGAATGCTCAGACATTTTGAGAGCTTTAATTTTAACCGGAAAGTGTGTAAGAATAAACCAATATACTTGACAATCACGGTCTCGGATTCGTATATTCTTTAATTCGGCTAACCAAAAGCCACCCTAGCTCAGTTGGTAGAGCATTCGATTCGTAATCGAAAGGTCATCGGTTCAAGTCCGATGGGTGGCTCCACAAATATCTTAATAAAATCATCAGTTTACGAAAACTAAAAGGCATCAGAAACGATGCCTTTTTCCTTTTTGTGTGCCAAATGTGTGCCAAACTCGAAATTCATCTTTTTAAACTGCTTTTCAGCTTTGATAAAACATTGTTTCAAGTTTATCAGATGTCTGTGCTTAAATACGCCTAATACTCGGTTTTAAGTGGGTTTTTGTTCTCAAATGCTGTTGGGCTTAAACTTTTGAAGGGTAAGACGCTGAGAAGGGATTCGCTGTCCGAAGGGTGAAAAAAAATTGCAACCATTCGGGAGACTTTGACTTCTAAATAGTTACATATCAATTATTGATACACCCCCGGCAGGATATTTTCCAGAACAATCACACACAATAGAAGGATTGGTTTAGTTACTAGCTGACTGTTATTTTTTCAGTCTGAATTAGAAGGAGAAAAATGATTAAGAATTTTCTAACTGCTTTTGTCACCTTGTTTGTAACGGTTTTTGGTTTCGCAGCATTTACTTCGGCTCAGACGGCACCGTCGAATTTCCCAAACGTTAAAATCAGAAATTTCGGTCAGATGGACGAGCGCTTTTATCGCGGCGCGCAGCCTTTGCAGGATGATTATCAGGCGCTGAAAGATTTAGGCGTCAAAACCGTAATCGATTTGCGCAACGACCCGACCGAATATGAAAAGGCGGCGGTCGAAGCTCTCGGAATGAAATACATTAATATCCCGATGAGCGGCTGGAAATATCCGAAAGACCGTCAGGTTGAAGAATTCTTAAAGATTGCCAACGACCCGGAAACCGGAAAATTTTTCGTTCACTGCAAGGCGGGCATTCACCGCACGGGCGTTGTCGGAGCCGTTTACAGATTCACGAAATACAGCTGGGGCTACGACCAGGCTTACAAGGAAATGAAGAACTATGATTTCTCCACCGGCTTGGTTCACGGCGCGCTGAAAACCTACGTGAAAGATTATGCCAGGGAAATGGCAGCTAAAAAAGCTCAGCCTTCCGTTTTGCAGGAAGCAATTCAGACCGCCCAGTAATTGACTCAGTTAGTAAAAAAAAATCGCGCGCGTTTTAATTGCAAAACGCGCGCGATTTTTTTTGTCCGTTTATTGCTATTGATAAATATCCGTTGCGCTTTTCTTTTGCTCCCACTGGATGCCGTCGACATTATTCGGGTCTAAGGCGAGAATCTGCTCGCTCAGGTTATCCGTGCTCAGATTCAGGCGCAGATTCAGATAATAGACGATGCAGCCGACCGGATTGGCTTCGTCGGGCGGATCGAAGCGGCGGACTTCCGTTTCGAGCTTGTGCCATTCGAACACTTTCTTCAACGCGACGTGCGTCGTGTCCGTATTCCGCGTTTTGACCGTTACCTCCATCGAGCGATAAGCCTGTTCAGGCTCTTTGTATTCCAGCAGCCTCAGCAGCACCAGAACGAAAAGACAAAGCGCGACGCCGAGTTCCCAGCGCCCGACGCCCGCCGCCAGACCGAGAGCGAGACAGATTAACAAAACCGTGACTTCCTTCGGGTCGCGGATGTTCGTGCGAAAGCGGACGAGCGAAACGGCGGCGAAAATAGCGAAGGCGCGCGCCGCATTGTCGCCGACAATCATCATTAAAGCCGCCGCCACCACCGCCAGCAGAATCTGCGTCTGCGCCACGTAAAGATTGCGCTCGAAGAGGCGAACGTTTTTGCGCGGGCGAAACGCCAGCAGCGCCGAAAGAATGACCGCGATAATCAGCCGGAGAATAATCTGCAATACTCCGACGTCCACGCTCGAATCGGCATTAGCCGGCTGCTGTTGCTGCTGCTGCTGAAAAACTTCCGGAAGAAAAGGGATATCGCCGCCGGCGGGCGTCGGCGACGTTGTCGCTGTCGCCGTGTTCGAGCTGCTGCCGCTGCCGGGCGCGCCGGTGGAAGAATTAGCGGGCACAACGCGACCGCGAATCATTAAAAAACTTCCGATGGCGAGACTCAACAACAGCAGCGCGGCGATGATTCCCGTTATAATAAGAGTTTTCGTTTTATTCATTGTCTGTTAACAGAGAAAATCTATCTTCGGTGGTTACGCGCGAAAGCTCCGTGATTTTGTTTTTTACGGCTTGGGTCAGCGTATTAACGTCGCCCGGCGAATAATTCGCGGCGCGAAAGGC
This sequence comes from Acidobacteriota bacterium, assembly GCA_030860665.1. GTDB lineage: Bacteria > Acidobacteriota > Blastocatellia > Pyrinomonadales > Pyrinomonadaceae > JALZHR01. The sequence goes on along the minus strand of JALZHR010000369.1, from coordinate 2,396 downwards.
GTCTCTTATCTGCTTATCGCTCAATTGCAGCAGCAGACGCGAGAGCCAGTCGACGTCTTCGACCATAATGTCCTTAAAGAGCCAGCGATTTTTCCCCTTGTAGGCGAGCCGGACGCGCCCGTTTTCTTTGACTTCCCTGACCAGACTGGTTTTAATATATGCGGACGGCTTGCCCGTCTTGCGCCCGAGCCGGTAGATTATCGGCAGATTGTTGTTGCCGAGCTTTCCGAACGTCGCGCCTAAATCGCTGATAATATAGTGAAGCTCTTTGCCGTTTCTGCCATCGACCTGCAAGATTTTGTTCTGTACGTCGACGATGTCCCAGTTGGTCAAAAAAACCTGCATTATTTTCAGCCCCTGAAATTCCTTTGTGCCGATAAACGGGTTTCTTTTCCATTTCCACTCGTCGAGCCTTTCGATGTTGTCCGGGCGCGCTTCGAGTCGCACGTTTCTGAAAGTTCCCTTGCCGGGAATCGTGAGGCTCGGAACGAGATAATTGATTTCGGTTTTGTAGCCCAAAGCCCACATCAGACGCACGGCGGCGGTTTCCGGCTGCGCCTCGCGTCCGAGCTTCGCCACCCAGATTTTTCCCGCGCCGTCCTTGATGCGGTATTTTTTATTGTGCCCGCCTTTTTCTTCCTTAATAAAAGTTATACGGCTCAAATCGGGCATCATATCTCTGCCGCCGGGACCGTAAAAAAGGTCTCGGCGGCTGATGTTTACACGCTCCCACATAATGGGCTTGCCTTCCGGCGCGAACGATTGTTTTTGTTGTTTCTGCTGTCTTTGCTGCTGTTGTCTTTGCTGTCTATCGGATTTCCTCTGCCCGACAGCCGCCGATGTAGAAAACATCAGCGAAAAAATAATCAGAGACGCTGACGCTCTAATAAAAGTCTTTGACCAGAACATCTATTAAACTCCTTATTCCACCTAACTTTTGTTACATTCCGGCTTGCTGCTGCGGCTTGGTTGCCTGATTTAAATCCGAAATTCTGCTTTTAACCCCGAGGACCAGAGTCTTTATCTCTGCGGGCGAATAATTTGCGGCGCGAAACGCGTCTTCGATTTGCTTATCGCTCAACTGGCTCAGCAAATCAGCCAGCCAGCGCGCTTCTTCAGTCGTGATGTCTTCAAACAAACCGCGATTTTTTCCCTTGTAAGCTAAATGTAATTTGCCGTCCTTCACGTCATCGATAAAGCCGGAATCGATATATTTCGTCGGATTGCTCGTCTTGCGCCCGAGCCGGTAGACAATCGGAAAATTATTGTTGCCGAGCTTTCCGAACGTCGCGCCCAAATCGCTGATGATGTAATGCAATTCCTTGCCGTTTGCGCCTTCGACCTGCAAAATCTTGTTCTGCACGTCGACGATGTCCCAGTTGTTGAAAAAGACCATCATCATTTTCAGCCCCTGAAATTCTTTGGTGCCGATAAACGGATTGTCTTTCCATTTCCACTCGTCCAGACGGTCGATTTCCTCGGGTCGCGCCTCGAGACGCACGTTTTTAAAAGTTCCCTTCCCCGGAATGGTCAGCGTCGGGACGAGATAATTGACTTCCGTTTTGTAACCGATAGCCCACAATAAACGAACCGCGGCGGTTTCAGGCTGCGCTTCGCGCCCGAATTTCGCGACCCAGATTTTTCCCGCGCCGTCCTTGATGCGGAATTTTTTGTTGTGACCGTTTTTTTCTTCCTTGATAAAAGTGATGCTGCTCAAATCCGGTCGCATCGCATCGCCGCCGGGACCGGCGAATAAATCGCGCTCGGCGATATTTACCGGCTCCCACATCACGGGTTTGCCCGTCGGCGCTGATTGCGGCTGCGGCTGCTGCTGTTCTTTCTTCGATTCTTTTTCCTGCGCCGGAACGACTACGGAAAATACAACCAGAAAAATGACTAAATAAATTATCAGCTTAACGAATCTGCCCTGATTTACCATAAATCCTTCTTGTTCCTCTAATGCTTCGCCTGAAAATCGATTACGTTCGATTTTTCCTGAAACGACAACTGGCTGTTAAACTCTTCTTCGTCCGAAGCGGGTTCGAGCCTCCGATATGTGCCGTCAGGCAGCAATTCTCTGGCTTTGACGTTGTCGCTCAGATAAGCCGTCAGAAATTCTTCCTTCAGATATTGTTTTAATCTGAAATCCTCGACCGGCGCTAAAACTTCGACGCGGCGGTCTAAATTGCGCGGCATCCAGTCGGAGCTGCCCAGATAAATTTCTTCCGCGCCCGCATTGGCGAAATAATAAACGCGGCTGTGCTCCAAAAGGCGACCGACGATGCTTCTGACCTTGATGTTTTCGGACAAGCCGGGAACGCCCGGGCGCAGCATACAGATTCCGCGCACGATTAAATCAATCTGCACGCCCGCCTGCGACGCTTCGTAAAGCGCGC